>CALMJN010000334.1 GCA_937864385.1 uncultured Methanosarcinales archaeon
ATATTATAGAATTCGTCATAGCCGGGCAGCAGGATTCCATTTTCAGTTAAAAAATTCTTGCCTGCCAGAAATCTCAACAAGAGGCCCAGGATGACGACTGCTACAAGCTCCACCGGCTCGCTCCTCTTCCCCTGATCCATGGCTCTCGGTAAAGAGATTCATCATATAAAAGACTGGCTCCTTCTGGATCGGACGGCCAGAATGCCCATAGGCAAAGAGTCTCCCCGCCCTGCAAAAGATGGCTATATCCCCAAGGCTGGCAATTCCCTAAAAATCAAAGAGCGACTTCTGCTTGACCGGTTTGGATGCATCCGGGCCAAAGGAGAAGAGGCTGCTCTGCCCACGGTTGGTGCAGAGACTGTCTCTGCCCACGCCAAAGCTCTCGAAGATGCGCAGCACCGGGGGCAGTATCTGCTTTTCCACATAGTAATCCGTGTCCAGGGGCATATTTCTCTCCAGGGCATAGGCCGGGTCCTCCGCCCGGTTCACGAAAAGCTCCCGGTTCTTCTTTCCCCTCTTTCCCTGGACGATGACGAAGGGTACCCGGTCTCCCACGCCGGGGACGCTGCCGCCCCGCTCTTTTATCTTCTCCACCAGCTGGATATGGGGCTGCTTGTTCTTGTAGGAGCCGGAGCTCTTGGTGTATCGGCGGGTGAGGGTCAGATCCTGCAGAATCTCCGGGTCCCTGGAGAGGTCCAGGTTCTTGAGCCGCAGCACCACCGCACGGACATGCTCCACCGCCTCCTCCACCTTCCCCTCTTTGAGCACCAGCTCCAGACAGGTCTTGAGGGTCTTGGAGGTCAGGTCGCACCAGTCCCGGCGCACTGTTTCCATGCCCCGAACTTTGATCCGATCCTTCCATGCATCTCCCATGGGCTCGAAGACCCAGAGAGCGTACCGCTTTTTGGCCAGGAATATGCCCCGCCGGGCGAAGGCCTCGAAGACCAGCTCCATGGGCTCGGGAAGCGAGGAGGTCACCGTCTCGGCGATCTTTCTGCCTATCAGCTCTGCATCATTGAGAGATACGGCTCCGGTTCCCGTTCCTGTCGGCTGCAGCCGTACAAAGACGCTGTCCGTGTCCCCGTAGACCACCGAGAGGTCAAAGCACCTCTCCGCCGCCTTGCCGAAGGGCAGGGCGTCCTTAAAGATCACCTCGCCGTCCAGGACATAGACCGAGCCGATATCGTCTATGATCTTCTTGGTGCGCAGGATGTTCTCCCGGCCAAAGGAGGTGACGGCATTGGCCAGGGCCAGGCTGTAGAGCCGGGCCCGGGCATATCCGGAGTAGCCGTAAAAGCTGTTGAGCAGTATCTTCATGGCATACTGCTTGGCATCCAGAAAAAGGCGCTCCTCGTCGCCCGCCTTCTTCATCAGCCTCTTGGTCGCCGTCCTCTGCTCCAATAGCTCCCGGAGTATGGCAGGCATGATTCCCGGAGAGACCTGAGCGGAGACGAACCTACCTCCGGAGGGAGAGGTTATGACCTCCCTTTCTCCCGTCTCCCTTTCTACCAAATGGCTCTCCCCCGTAGAGTCGGGGCGGATCAGGACGGTTGAATAGCAGAGGTTATGGGCCATCATGATGGTGGGATAAAGGGATTTGTAGTCCAGGATGATCACATCCTCCACCAAACCCTTCTCTGGTACCAGGACGGCACCTCCTTTCAGCGCCTCGTTCTCCTCATATCTCCCCTCCGAGACATCGGAATCCGGTTTAGGTGGAACCACCCTTCCCCGCTCCTGAAAGCGGCGCAAGAGCAGGCTCTCCACCATACCCGACTGGCCGCCGTTGACTATGTCCTGGAGCAAGGAGCCGCTGGCCCGGGATAGAGCAATGTACTTGTCCATCAGCCGCAGGTCGAGGAGCATTCTCTGGGCCAGGACGGCGTCTCTTCGGGAGTAGCTGACAAAGCGGCGCAGGCCCTCCCCTCCCTGTTCCCAGAGAGACTCTATCTCCTTGGGATCCACATCGCGCTTTTCCATCCCCAGAAGCTCGGAGGCAGCGTTGCGTAGAGTGTATTGCTTGAGGCTGTAAGCAGAACGGATGATGGGCAGAAGGTCCACCACCACCCGGCCGGTAATGGAAACATC
Organism: uncultured Methanosarcinales archaeon; assembly: GCA_937864385.1. GTDB lineage: Archaea > Halobacteriota > Methanosarcinia > Methanotrichales > Methanotrichaceae > Methanothrix. The sequence goes on from CALMJN010000334.1 coordinate 2,089, forward strand.
GGTCCGGCTTACGATCTTTCGGATGTACCAGGAGCTTCCGTCCCTGCCCACCCTGGCCACCAGGGAAAGCTGCCTGGCTCTCTCCGCCAGATAGGGAAAGTCGAATTCATTGGAGTTGTAGCCGGCCAGGATGTCCGGACTATAGTCCCTGATTATGGAAAAGAACCGGGAGATAAGATCGTACTCATCCCTGCAGGAGACGGTATCTCCCCGGGGGCACTCGATCTCCTTTCCTACAAGCACCAGATCAGAGTTTCCCTGATAGGATGGGAAGAAGGCCATGCTGATCAGTATCACCGGCGAGCTTTCGGGCCTCGGCATCTCTCCCTGATCAGGCAGGCACTCGATATCAAAGCTCATGAAGCGCAGGGGGGCATTGGCCTCATGCTCCACTGCCAAGAGAGATTGCACATCCACCAGAGGGGAATAGGATGAAGACGTCGAGCCGGGCTGGGCAGCCTTCTGGCCAGCCAGCCACTCCGGCAGTGGTGCATCCACCCAGCTCATGCCTCCCAGATGGCAATCTATGAGAAACCTGTTTTTGAAGAGTATGTCCGTCTCGTAGACCGCCCGGACGCCCTCCACCTCTTTGACTTTCTCCCTGAGGCTTCTCACCTCCTTGGGGTCATGGGTGATGATCTTGAGCATTCTCTTAGGAGAGGCCTGAAAGCCGATGGGCTCAAAGCGCTCCACCACCTCCACCTCCAGACCCATAGCCTCCAGCTCAAGAGCGGCCTTCTTCAGAAGATCTTCCTCCACCCGGGCATAGAAGTAGGGACGAAAGCCGGCCACGCGGCAGGTTACGCTCTCCCCTGCCTCCGTGGTGCCGAAGAGCTGCACCAGAGGCCTCTTCTGAGGGTCGTAGGTGTAATTGGCATCCAGGATCTGGAAGATCATGGCTTAAAATTGAGATCGCGGCTTATATAACTTGCCGGTTTGCTTTGCCCATCCATCAGAGAAACTATTTAACTCCGGGAACAGTAATGAATACAGGCTGCAAAGGTGAAGATGATGAAACATCCCGACCGCACATTCTCTTTCAAGGAGCTGGAAAGTGAAGAGGAGCTGATCGAGGCCATGATCAATCACAAGTGGCCTATATGCTACGGCTTTTACTATGGAAATCTGCTTTATCTGGGCGACGGGGACAGCGAGGACGATCCTGAATATGTGGTCATGACTGTAGACCGGACAGAAGGCCACCACGGAGTGCATGGCCGGGAGGTGGGACAGATAAAGCCCAGGGGGATGGCCGCGGAAGAGGTTAAGAAGTTCGTGGACGATATGACCGCCGGCCGCTACCAGAGCGATGCTCCTGTCTATGTCTATACTGAGCCCATATGGCATCATAGCTGCAGCTTCTGCCGGCTGGAAGAAGATTAGATATAGTGTTTTTAAAATATTTTTCAACCAGGCCTGGAACCGATTCCACCCGGCCACATATTTTGATGCAATCCAGACATCTTCCACCATTGCATTTCTGAATTGTCGTTATCCATAAGCTTTATATATCGACAATTGTCTTGATAGAGACACATACGAGTGAAGATGATGGATAATACTACCCTTCAACTCGTCACAGCTAATGGATGATTAAATTAGCATATGGATGTGATCTTATTAAGCACATGATATTTGCCTTGATATTGCTGACAGGCCTGGCTTCTGCATATGACTTAGGTAGCGAGACTGCTATTGACGGGACCGAAATCAACCAGACCGGAATCAACCAAACTGACATCAATCAGACCGGAATCAATCAGACCGGAATCAACCAGACCGGAATCAACCAGACCGAAATCAATCAGACGACCGACAATAATACCACTTCAATAGAGCAAGAGGGGTT
>CALMJN010000335.1 GCA_937864385.1 uncultured Methanosarcinales archaeon
TATAAGTTTTAGCTTATCCGCAGGGCAGCCAGTCCGTGCGCATGGAGCCAAGGGTGCTGTTGGACCAGAGCTGGATGAACTTCTCGATGTTGAAGACGCCGGTCAGATCCTCGCTGGCCCGGCTGTAGGTGGCATGTCGGCCCATCCTGTCCGGCAGGATGTCTCTCGACTGCCAGGCGATATGGGCTTTTCCCTGCACAGTGGCCCTCATGGCAACCTCAAGGGAGGCATTGCCTGGGGTTAAATCGCTCTGGTTGTTGGAGGTGTTGTAGGATCGGCTTTCGACCTGCGTCTCCCTTTCCAGGTGCTCGAAATCCCGATAGGACTCGGTAAAGCTTGCCCCTGCATCATAGTTCTTTACGCAAATGGTATTCTCAGTTCTCATATTGCTCATGGCCTTGTAGAAAGAGTCAGGCATGGCACTGTTGGCGGTGGCGGAGAAGATAAAGATGAGTGCAATGAGAATCGTATTTGCAGCCCGCATTGGCTTGCTTGAAGCATCAGCAGCTATTTAAGGTATTGGTATAAGCCAAACTGTTTAAAAATAAAATAGAATAGGGCGAGTCTTCTATCGCCCTTGAATGATCCGTTTTATCTGCCGCCTCAGGCCTTCCAGCTCTCCTGTGGAGTAGAGATATATTCCCGCTCCCACGGCTATCATCAGCACCAAGATCAGTGCAATGAGCCAGTTGTTGCTCTTAGCCGGCTCCACGTTGATGCTCTGGCTCTGGTCTGATAGCCTGAATTCCGTCAATCCCGCTTTTTCGGGCTTGTAGGTGAAGGCTAAAGTGGAGTTTTCTCCGCCCTTGACTGTGGCATTCTTGGACTCTACTATGGTTCCATTAGCCAGCAGATCCAGTGGCAGGGTGTCCTCGTTGCTGCCCTCATTTCTGACCACAGCGGATATCTTCATCTCCTTGCCGGCATAGGCCTGTTCTGGCAGCTTCAATTCCACGACTTTTATGGACGAGGCAATGGTGATGCTCATAGCTGCAGAATTGAAGCCCTCCTTCTTTGCGGTCAGGGTATACTCACCGGTGAGGTTGGATGCAAAAGTTACAGTTCCCTGGCTGCCGGTCTGTCCGATGCTCACATTGTCCATAGACACTTCTGCGCCCTCCACCTGGGTCTGGTTTATGCCCTGGACCACGGCAATCAGGAAGTTCTCTCCCCTGACCACATCCGCCGGGGCATTGATGGTCAGTTGACTGCTCAATGTGGCATTAGCCTGCTCATAAGCAGCAAGGCTGGCAGTCTCTGAGGCAGTCCGAACCACCAGGCTGGCTTTGCCGTCATTGTAGTCCTTCTTCTTGGCCACCACCTGGTATGTGCCCACGCTGCTGGGGGTATAGCTGACCGAGCCGGTAGCATCGGTGGTCCCGATGGAGCTTCCGTTCAACTGGATCTGAACTCCGGCCAGGGGCTTGGAGTCTGACCTGACGCCTATGGACACAGGGCTGTTGACCACGGCATCAGGGGCAATAACGGTCATATCTGTGCCTTCTCCCGGCTTGAAGGCCACAGGGGCAAACAATCGCTTATCACTGTCGGCGACCACGAACTTCAGATTCTCCATGATCTCTATGGTCTTGTCCCGGGCCAGGCTGAAGGAGCCGTCGTTTTCCATGGTGATACCGTCTTCGCTGGCATCCTTGACCTCCATCTTGCCGTGGACCTCTCCGTTCTCAACAGACTCGGGGCTGTCGGATATCTGGAATATGCCGTCCACTGTGGCCAGGTCCGACTCGGTGCTGCGGAAGACGCTCTCGACATGAACTGCAACAAGGGGAACATCCTCCGAGCCCATGTCCACCTTGTAGAGATAGTTGGAGGATCCGTCTCCCGGGTCTGATGAGGGGGTCACCACCTTGCTGTCCACCTCTTCACCGTCCCGGCTTAATGCCAGGTAGACCTTGTTTCCATTCAGATCAACGGATTTGATGCGCAGCTCGTATCCCTCTTCTAAAGAGAGCACCGATCCAGTGGCTAAGGTCTGGCTATCGTCGTTATCCACCAAAACTTTCCTTAGCTCACCCTCGCCGATGACGCTGAAGTCATCGGTGAACTCGGTCTGGCCGTTATATCCTGCAAAGTACTTGTCGGCCATAAAGCCGATGACATCGTATTTGCCCCAGCGGTCAAACTCGAAATCAACTGCCTGGGGTCGGGTTTCGTAAAGCAGATCTCCCTCTTCGATCGATTTCTTGTCCGTTATCCGGGCGGTGAGGTTCTCGGTGCCCACATCCTCATCGATATCATAATAGAAGCCCTCAAAGTTGTAGACATCCCAGGTGAACTCCTCCTGCTCGGAGGGATCTATGACCGAGCCGCGTACCTCCTGGGGTCCGGTGCGGTCAACTATGGGAGCGAAGCGCAGAACATCGTCATCCGCCACTATGAATCCCACCTCTCCGAAGATGTTGATCTCACCTCCCTCCTTGAGGTTTATGGAGACCTCATTGTACATCTCCA
>CALMJN010000336.1 GCA_937864385.1 uncultured Methanosarcinales archaeon
AGACGTGTGGAAGGCCCCATTTGAGGGGGCACTAACCCTATTGTGGAAAATAGCACTGGCCAACTGTTTGACACCACGTGAACTCTGCGAGGCTCTTTTCTCCTGGCAGAAGCGGCAGTCGCAGTCGGGCATTACATGATTGATGATAATGGAAGCGACAGAGACGCCATGCGACTGCACAGTCTCTATAAGCCGTCGGCTCTCTTCCACGGCAGCCTTCTCCGGGATGGTGACCAGGGTGATGGCTGCGATATTGGGATCAAGCAGAGCTTCTCTCATAGTCTCCGCCTTCTGGCGCATAGTCCTTACCTCCTGGAGGATGCGCTCGCCGAAGCCGGGCTCAAGAAGGTCGAGCACACCCATCCAGCGGCTCCTCATTCCCAAAACCCTGGTGATGAACCCTGTAGTGATGGAAGGAAGCTGCAATAGCGGCAGGACCATGGCGGTGGGCGCTGAATCTATGACCACATAGTCATAACCCTTCTCCACATAGATGTCGTTTAATTTGTCCATGAATATCAGCTCTGAGACCCCGGGCAAGCTCCCGAAATCATCCGGCCTCACCTCTACCTCAAACAGGCCAAAGAGGGCGGAGAGAATGCTCTTATACCGACGATAAAAACCTCCTGCTTCCTGGCCCAGATCAGGCTCATAAGCATAGAGATGCTCTCTGATCTTCTTTGGGCGGCTTCCCAGATCGATATCGAATATGTCCGATAGCGAATGCGCCGGGTCCATGGAGAAGACCAATGTCTCCTTTCCCTGATCTGCCATCCAGATGCCGGATGCGGCAGAGCAGACGCTCTTTCCCACGCCTCCTTTGCCTGCCACATAAATCAATTTCATAAGCGTAGAATCCTGCTGAAGGGGATTAATGGTTTTCGCCGCTTCAAACAAAAGGTTTTTCTACTTACAAATCATTTTATTGGACTTAATTATAAAAGGGGGCGAAAGGTTTGAGAGAGCAAATAGTACTGATCAGCCTGCTTGTTTTTTGGGCTTCCATCGCGCAGGCTGCCGCTGGCGCGCATGAGACCAGCCTGGACATTATAGGAAGCAAGGCCAACAACACCAGCATCATAGTGCCGGAGGGAACGGCGATAGGAGTAGACATTGTGGGCAGCACCGTGAGCAATATCAAGATCGCCTATCCAGATCAAAAGAAAAAGCTTGGTTGCAGAGAGGAGAAGAGAGATTGCGGTCCCTGCGGTGAAGAAAAGCTTTATAAAACGCCCTGGGACGATTTTACCAGGCCGTTATGTTATCCCTGGAGCTCTTATATCCCCACCAGATACAACCGTCCGTTCATACGAGGTGGTTCTGACTGCAAGAGCAGTCTGGTTGAACCACTCCCTCTGGGAAGAGGGAGATCCTATTCTTAGGGAAACATATCTTCCTATTTAATTTTTATTAATTATTTTTTAGAAACGAGTAGCTTCTGCCCGAAAGATTTTTCTACTTTCAGTTTATATAAAAACTTGGTTGAAGATGAGTTGGAATCATTCCATTCGAGCATACAGTTCAATGGAGGGGAAGTAAGTTGAAGCTATTAATCGTACTGACTTTGGCGCTGATGATCCTGGGAAGCAACGCCCAGCCATTCGGCGGACCTGGCTCTGTAATTGTGGACATTATAGGAAGCAAGGCGAACAATACCAGCATTGAGAGCTCTGCTATAGATAATGTGGTGCTGGAGATAGTGGGAAGCGAGGCCAGCAATACGCGCATCACTCCACCGGCAAAAAAGGACCTCAAATGGCCTCATTTGATCTGCCCTGAGGAGATATGCCCTACGCCGAAATGTCCTCCAAAGGAGGATTGCACAAAGAGAGAATATAAGGGCAGATGCTATCCCTGGGATAATATGCACCTTGGTGTGGATGCTTGGTACAACACTTTCTGGTATATGGACAGCCCAAATATGCCTAAATGGCCTCAAATCTAAATTAATTTTTTTATTAGCTGATGGGCCAAAGATGCTCCATTGAATAAGGATGGCTCAGAATAGCGGAAGCCGTAGAGCCCGGTCCAAATTGCCCACCCCCTCCAGCTTCAACCTGAGATCAAAGCAATTAAATACTGGCAGATGGGCCTTGAAAGCAATCATGCCTGGAACATTCACCCCCGGCAAGAGCGAGCTGTTTTGGTGCGATCAATGCAATCTGCCGCTGCTCTCCCATGAATGCTCTGCCTGCAAGAGTCCCGGCCGCAAGATTGAGCTCTCCCCGCCGGGAGATATCAGGCTCTGCTCTAAGAGAGGAAGAGAGATCCTTTCAGGGCTCTTTGCTGAGATCTACGGCTGCTCGGATCTTTTAGAGGGGAGAATAATCCTGCTCAATAAGATCGCAGGACAGGACCGTCGCGATCAGGTGATCCTGGATGGAAGACACATCGCTACTCTGTGGTTTGATGTGCCAGCAGAGGCTTTCAAACTGGATTTAGAGTCTTGGGGAGCGGCTCTTCTGGCCAGCCGGGCTAACAAGGGCCTGGTCATTTGCGACGAAAAGGGGCTAAAAGGCCACATCAAAGGCAAGTGGCTGGCAGAGGAAGCGATTATCAGCAGCCCCGACCATCTTGCCGAGGGAGACAATCTCGTCCTGAAAATGGGGAAATTATCCGGAGTGGGTGTGGCCCGGAAGAGAAAGGACGGCAAAGTCGCCCTTCGAATTAAAGATGTGACCAAGAGCTCTTTTGTCCTCAGCGACAGAAAGCCTTCAATCCAGGAAGCAGTCGAGGCCAATATCGATCATCTCAAAGCTCTGGAGAGAGCAGCCTTGAGCGAGATGAAGAGCTACCTTTCCAGAAACCGGCTTCCTGTCAATGTCTCCTTCAGCGGAGGCAAGGACAGCCTGGCCTGTCTCTGCCTGGCAGAAAAGCTCACCAGCCGTCCCGAGATCATTTTCATCAACACCGGCCTGGAGTTTCCAGAGACCGTGGAATATGTGCGAGAGACTGCCAGAGCCCGCAGACTCCGGCTGAAGGAGATCGATGCAGAAAGCAGCTTCTTTCAGCAGGTCAATATATTCGGCCCCCCGGCCAAGGATTATCGGTGGTGCTGCAAGACCAATAAGCTGGGACCAATGACCGATTTCCTAAAAAAAAGCTATCCTAAAGGCTGCGTGACCATTGAAGGTCGTCGGATCTATGAATCATTCAATCGCTCCAGCATAAGATCTGTGGAGAGAAATCCGTATGTCCCAGGCCAGACCACCCTCGCTCCCATCAGAAATTGGCGGGCTTTAGAGGTCATGCTCTACATCTACTGGAAGGGAATAGAGCCCAATCCCCTTTACCAGGAGGATCTGGAGCGCATAGGCTGCTGGCTCTGCCCTGCTGCGCTGCAATCGGAGTTTCACGCTCTCAAAGCCACCCATCCCAAGCTCTACCAGAGCTGGACCGCCTGGCTCTATGACTGGGCCAGGCAAAACAGCCTGGATAAGAGATACATCGATTGGGGCTTCTGGCGCTGGAAGAGTCATCCACCCAAGATCAAAGAACTGGCAAAAGAGAAAAACATAGATCTGAGCTTGGGGCCAGCTGGAAGAGATGAGGTGGAATTGAATGTAGTTAGAGGCAGATCGCCCTGCGGCCTGGAGTATTCCATTGAAGCCAGGCTTTCTGTACCTCAAAATCATCCATTTTCCTCTGTTGTCGCCGCTCTGCCCATGCTGGGTGAGATAAAGTATACGGAAGAACTGGGTGCTGCGGTGGTGAAGGCGGATAAGGGAAGAATCTCCGTCTTTGCCAACGGCCAGATCATGATTATAGCCGAAAAAGAGGCGGCTGAGGAGTTGCTCCAATCCGTCTGCCGGACGGTGCTGCGTGTTCAGATGTGCACGGGATGCAAGATCTGCGAGAAGAACTGCCCGAGAGGAGCCATAACCGTATCGGACACAATAGCCGTCGATGGCAATAAGTGCGACCGCTGCCAAAAATGCGCCAGAGGGTGCATCGCAGAAGAAAGGGCAGGACGGATTATGGCCCATGCGGCTCAAACAGCCAAAAGCTCCTCCGTCAGAAGCAGAAAGGGATCGGTTCGCGAATTTAAGGATGACAATCGCCTTTGAATATAGCGACGGGCCTATAGCCAGGCTTATGCAGCCATTACATTTAAATAGACGGCTATGATCTGGTTATAGCACTGAGGAATCAGAATGGTAACTGGAACAGTAAAATTCTTTAACAGAACCAAGAGATTTGGATTCATTGCAGGCGACGACGGAAAGGATTATTTTGTTCATGCAACCGGCCTCATGCCCGATGTCACCATCACTGAGGGCGATAAGGTCAGTTTTGAAGTAGTTGAGGGCGAGAAAGGCCCCAAGGCTGACAAAGTTACAAAGGAGTAAATTCCCCAACATATCCTTTTTCTCTTTTCCTGGATTTTCGTTCCATTATTATGAGAATCGCAGTTGACCTGCTCTGTGAATCGGCTTCTGGCCGGAGCTGTGACTAAGATTCCGGCTGAGTTCCATCATGATCATTGAGTCGGCTTCAGCTTCTTCCTGATCGCCGCCGCACTACTGTTGGTGGCGATGCTGTTCCAACTCGCGCTCGAACAACGCGCACCGGAGGTCGGCACGTTGCTGGCGCTGGGGTTCACACCCCGGCAGGTGCGGAAGCTCCTGCTGGGCGAAGGGATGGCGCTCGCGTTCCTTGGCGGCGTTCTCGGCGTGCTGGGCGGCCTGGCCTACGCGCAGGTGATGCTGCACGGCCTGACGACCATCTGGCGTGACGCCGTCGGCGCAACGACGCTGGGCTTTCACGTGACGGCGCAGACGCTGGCGATCGGGCTGTTTGCCAGCGTGGTCGTCAGCGTGGCGACCATCT
>CALMJN010000337.1 GCA_937864385.1 uncultured Methanosarcinales archaeon
TAAGATCGGACCAAGAATTGCAGAGGAAAAGAGCGATATGATTGCCAGGAGAGCAGAAGAGCTGGCCCCCTTCATGGTCATGGAGGTTTTAGAGCGGGCGCGGGAGATGGAGCGGCAGGGAGAAGACATCATTCATCTTGAGGTGGGCGAGCCGGATTTCGATGTTCCCTCACCAGTAAAAAAGGCCACCTGCCGGGCCCTGGAAGAGGGAGCCACCCATTACACCCACAGCCTGGGAGATATACAGTTGCGAGAAGCCATCTGCGAGCACTATCTGGATGACTATGGCGCAGAGATCAGGCCGGAGCAGGTGGTGGTGACATCCGGGACATCTCCGGCAATGATGCTTGCCTTTGCCTCGCTTCTGGAGAGGGGCGAGGAGGTGATAGTCTCCGATCCGGGATACGCTTGCTATCCCAATTTCATCAAATTCCTGGGTGGAGTCCCGACCAGGGTGCCGGTATATGAGCAGGATGGATTTCGTTTGAGGGTGGAGGCCATCCGGGAGAGGATAAGTCACAATACCAAGGCCATACTGATCAATTCGCCCTCCAATCCCACCGGATGCCTGATCTCTGAAGCGGATATGAAAGCCATAGCCGGCCTCTCTCCCTACATCATATCCGATGAGATTTATCACGGCCTGGTTTATGAGGGACAGGAGCACTCCATCCTGGAGTTCACAGACAGGGCCTTTGTCCTGAACGGCTTTTCCAAGCTCTATGCCATGACCGGCTATCGGCTGGGATATCTCATCGCTCCACCCGAATTCATCCGCCCCATTCAGAAGATGCAGCAGAACTTTTTCATCTGCGCCGGCTCATTAGCCCAGAGAGCAGGCATTGCTGCTCTGCATGACTGTGAAGCCGAGGTGGAGGAGATGAAGCAGATCTACAATCGCAGGCGCAAGTTCATGATCAAACGCCTCAAAGAGCTGGGCTTCTCCATCACCGTGGAGCCGACAGGAGCTTTTTATGTATTCGCCAATGCCAGAAGCTTCTCCAGCGACTCCTACCGCCTGGCCTTCGATATACTGGAAAAGGCTCATGTGGGAGTGACGCCTGGGGTGGACTTCGGGAAAAACGGGGAAGGCTATCTTCGTTTCTCTTATGCCAATTCCATAGAGAATATTGAGGAGGGACTGAACCGGCTGGAGCGATATCTAAAGGAGGCAAGCTGGCTATAGTCCGGATGCAATTCATTTTTCAGCACAGTCCTTTGTCAGGATATCCAGCAGCTTCCTGGCATTCTCCCTGAACTCTTCCAGGCTGCCGTCATTTCTCAGCTTGAGTCCAGCGGCCTCTATGGCCTGGCACATGCCCCATCCCATCTCCCGGCACTCCCTCTGCTCCAGCGCCGCCGCAGCCTGACCATCCGGCTCGCCGCAGGAGGAGATGATCTTCTCATCCTGATCCAGCTCGTCAGCCCCGCACAGGCCACTTCCTGGATCGTCCGGCCGGCCCCGCGCCCGAAGCCACCTCAGGCGCTCTTCCGCCGGAGCGCATATCTCCACCAGATGAAACTCCTCGGCCTGGGAGGCGAAATAGTCAGCTTCCTCTCGAGAGCGCAGGCCGTCCACCACTACCGTCTTCTCTCCACTGGCCCTGGCCTTCTGCAATATTCGCCTGGCCACGGCCTCGGGCCCCTCCACCTCTCGCAAGGCGCAACCGACGCGACCCAAATTCACGTCTGTAGCCTCCAGCCCCTGCCTGGCTGCCTCCTGGCGGATGACATCTCCCATAACCAGCACCGCCAGGCCCTGCTGCCTAGCGATTCGGGAGGCCTCTCCCTTGCCCGAGCCGGGCAGTCCTACCAAGCCGATGATCTTCATCGCAAGTTCTCCTTTATGGGCGGTTTCAGTTCATTCCGTTATCTAGCTTTTCCATACCATCCTGGGCAGAGCATGAACCCGGATCTCCATCTCGCCCTGGCTGGCAGCGCGGCAGGCTTCTGCCATCTGCTCCATCTCCTCAATGGATACCGGGGAAAATGGGCTCTCGTCCTCACCGGGATGGCCCTGCTGAAGGATCAGGCCCTCCAGGCGGCTGCGGGGATATAACCCCTTTAGTCGGCACAGTGCCCCGGCGATCTTCTCCGCCTGGGAAGTGGAAGGATCATGGGGGAATACAGTAGTCCTGGCCTCAAATACAGATCCCGATTTAAAGCAGATCTCCAGGCTCTTTCTCACTGCAGAGGCGCTGTGGCCTCTTCCCGTGGCTGCCTCATAATCCGGCTCCTCCAGGGCAGACTTGAGGTCCAGAAAAACCCTATCCACCAGGCCTTCTTCCAGAAGCATCTCCAGGTGATCGGGAAATATGCCCGAGGTCTCCAGGCCAGTAGCCAGGTCAAGGCTTTTCGCCAGGCGGAAGAGATGCCTGCATGCCTCCAGCTGGAGCAGAGGCTCTCCCCCGGAGAGAACCAGGCCGTCCACAAAAGGCTTGCTGATCGCCCTCTGCGCCGCTTCGTCCAGTTTGATCTGCACGGGAGAGTGGCAGGAAGTTGAGCCACATTCCAGCCCTTCTGAAAACAGGGCGGAACGACTGGGACCGGGCAGGCCTTTGACCTCGGAGACAATGCGAGAGACGATATAATGGAGGGGGACATATCTCTCTCCGCTCTGGAGCCGACGGTTCTGGCAATGAGGACAGCGGAGAGGACAGCCCTGCAAAAAGACGACCATGGCCGCCCTCCCCGGCCAGTCCACTGTGGAGAGGGGCACAATTCCTCCCAGGTTTACCCTCATTCATCCTTCCCGGCGAGGGTCCAGCTGCACCGGGCCGCCTGAAATATTGGACAGCCGCTCCTCAAGCTCTTTTTCATGCGCTGTGGCCTTCTCCCGGCTGCTGATCAGATCCTTTGTCTGCTGCTCCAGGCTGCTCTCCAGGCTCTTGATGCTTTTTTTGGCCTGGGCAGAATCTTGCCGGATCCTAACTTCCTCAAGGCTGCATTCCGCTATTGCCTCTCTGGTTTTCAGTATCTCCCTTTCCAGAGCAGCCCAATTTGACCTGGCCTTCTCCAGAGACCTGTTTTTGATCAGCATCTCGATATGCTCCAGGGTCTTCTCCTTCTTTTTGTCCTTGAGGCCGAGGCGTGAGAGATGGCTTTGCAGCTCCACTAAAGATCCGGAGATCTCCTCATCCTCAACCTCGGCAGGAGATTTGAGGAGCCTCTGGAAGACGCCATCATGCTCCAGGCTGATTCTGGAGCTCGAGCCCTGCTTGGCCATTCTGGAGAGAGCCTTGGAGAGAGGTGAGACGAGCTCAGCCAGCTCCTCCTCCGCCTGGCTCTTCATTGTCAATTCCCTTTCCAGCTCTCTTTTCAGCTCCCCTGCCCTCCTTCCCTCATCGCTCCTCGAGTGCCTGCCAGCCTCATCCTCCAGGTTAGAGAGGCGGGATTTCAGATCCGCCAGACCGGCCTCATTTTGGCGGATCGACTCCTGAAGCTGCTCCAGGCGAGGCAGCTCCTTCTGCAATCCCTCGGAAAGCTGCCGGGCATACCAGATCTCCTCGGATAGCTTTCTCTTCTTTTTCATCTCCTGCTCCAGATCCACTAGCATGCGGCTTATCTCAGCCAGATCGGAGTTGATGCGCTCAATATTTTTGGGAAAGAGAGCAGCCACATACCTCTGGGCCCGGCCGAAGGTGGTAGCGGTCCTCTCCAGACCCTTGAGGGCGGTCCAATGATGCTGAAATGCAGTATCCGGATCCCTTTTGTGGGGCGGCTCTAATTTTTCGCAAAGAGAATCAAGCTGCTTGGCCACCTCCCCTCTTGCCGCCAGGCCGGCGCGTAGTAGCTTTGGAGGAGTGCTACCCTCCGGCTGGGCAGAATTGAGATCGGAGATGTCCCGGGAGAGAGATACAGCTGCCTTCTCCATACGACTATATATGCGGTCAAGCCTTTCGGCAAATCCGGAGAAGTCTTCATGCTGCTGCAGCCAGGAGTCGACCTCCTTTAGACTCAGGGAGGAGCGCTCCCCATGAGCACTGCCTCCTTTGAAAATATTGTTCAGCCACTTCAAGGCAAGATCTCCTCTTTCTTTAGCTGATGGAATATCCTCTCTGCGATCCTGGGACCGAGAAGGCGGGAGATATCCGCCTGATCGGCGGCCTTCAACTTCTCCAGGCTGGTTATGCCGGAGAGGTAGAGCTTCCTGGCCCGGACCCGGCCTATGCCCTTCAAGTTCAGAAGCCCCAGAAGATCCTGGCTGGCTCCATAGTGGATCCTTTCCGCCAGCTGCTCGGCCTTGAAGGTTATGCCCAGATCGAGTTGCTTGGACAGCTCCGCCAGGGAGTGCATCAGCCACTGTGCCGTCTCGGCGGTGCGGCGGATGTCTCCCGGACCGATGCGATATCGGCTGGCGATCTGATTTTCATTGACCTCGCCGATCCAGTCCATGAGCATGGCTGCAGTCTTGGCCTCGCGTAAAAGGTAGTCATAGTTGTCCTCATCATACAGCTCGCTCTGATGCTGATCTATGAACTCCTCCACCCAGCCGTCCGCAGATTGGACGTAGAGAAGATCCATATTGGGGGTCATGGTGATAAGATGGATCAGCCCCAGCTCAGTGGGGGCTTTGCTTGCCGCCCGGCTCAGATCCAGGGCGGGGGTGAACTTAGATGATTTCATGCTAGCATGGACCATGTTTTTATCAGCCCTCTTTCTCTCCAGGGCCTCCAGCATGATCACTGCGCTGAGGGGATCGATATAGAGCTTGGAGACCAGAGAGCCTAGCTTGCTAGAAAGCAGCTCTCCCTCGCCCTCCCACTGGATCATGCTGTTTTCTTTGAGAAACTGCAATACCTTCTCCACGGTCAGATCAAGCTGCCAGGAGTCCTGCTGCTGGGCATAGAAGGTGGTGGCCATGAAGGCCTTCAGCTCGGAGTCGCTTCTTGCAAAGCCTGCCGCAATAGTGGAGAGGATATGGGTTCGCAGAGCGCTCTGGCTGGCCAGCTTGGACCAGATCTCCTCCGGGCTGCCGTTTATGTAATGCTC
>CALMJN010000338.1 GCA_937864385.1 uncultured Methanosarcinales archaeon
CGGATATGCCAGCAACTTCCGGCAGATGCAGACAGATATCAGGGCCATAAAAGAGCGGCGGGGGATGCTCGGAACGCTCTTTCATCGTGAGAGTCCTATATCTGGCGATGATGCAGGCCGTCACCAGAGCCAAAAGGAGGAATATGGATCAAAGCGAGGTAGACTATGTTGATTCCCAATACGACTATTTGCAGAAGCATAAGTCCGAGGGAATCACATTAGAGGAATTGAAGCGAAGGCGCGCCGGTCAAGATTGATCAAATAATATTTTTATGACTCAGTAAGGATGAAAAGGGAGCCTTGAAGATGAGCGATTACACGATTATCATCGAAAAAGGCGATGGTGATTACTCTGCCTACTGCCCGGACCTGCCGGGTGTTGTAGCCGCAGCCGAGACCGAGGAAGAAACCGCAGAGCTGATGAGGGATGCCATAGAATTCCACCTGGAAGGCTTGAAAGAAGAGAATCTTCCCATCCCGCAGCCAAAGATAACGGCCAGAAGCATAAAAGTGACGGGCTAGTGCATAGCTATCGCCCATGCCCTCCGGTCGAGGTGAGAAAAAACAGCCAGCTATCGAAGCGGAGAGATATGAATGCCGGAGTTGGCTGCGTGGCCCCATGACATTCCCGAGACAATCAAAGCGGATTGCCGGGGAGAGGAGGCCGGCGAGGACTTGCATGGCGGATGATCAAGAACAAGTCCCCTTGCCGCCGGCCCGGCCACTGTTCAGGAACACCTCCGCCTAACCTCTCCCACAGTGCGTAGTTCTCGAAGCTCGGCAGTTGTTCAACCCTTCTCCAGTATCTAAAGAGTCGATCCTTTCAAACCACATTGATTCTAAAGCTCATCTTGTCTCCATAATTCAATGAGCCAGTTACAGTGGCCAGTGTGACCTCCAATCTCCAGGATCCCACAGTTCTGGGGGCGGCCTTCATGTAGAATGTCACCTCTCCGCTTCCGGAATGCCCCCGGGAAAGGCCGGTGTCCAGAATGCCGGTGCTATCCCTCAATATGGCCTCTATCTTGGTCCCTGCCGCCACATTGGAGTAGGCGGCATGCACCTTGATCAGCGTCTCCTCCCCCACGGCAATGGTATCCGGCGGGATGACATATTCTATGGAAGTGATCTCGACCTCGGGCTTTTTTTCCGGGTTTTCCACCAGGAGGGTGAAGTCCTTTTCCGCCCTCAGCCGGTCTCCCTTCCAGACCTCGGCAGTTAGATGCCACTCGTTTATGTATTCCGGCCAGCCCGATGGTATGGAATAGCTGGCAGGAACCATGATCTCCGCAGGGGGGAATTGATAGGTTCCGCTGCCGGAGACGGTAACATCGCTCCCGCTCTGAAAGCGGGGAGGGAAATCGGCATAGGCAATATGCAGGCTCAGGGTAGATTCGGCCATGTCTGTGTATCTGATGCCGACGATGATCGGCACCCTCTCCCCTACAGTCAGCGTCTCGGGCGAAGCCGGATAATCCAGGGTGGTGATGCTCACAGCCCCGCCCTCTGCCGGCAAGATGGAGATAAAGGCCAGACTGCAAAAAAAGAGGCATGGCAAGAGGCACGAAATAATGAATCTATTGCACCGATATTTCATAGAGAATATCTCCTCTTCACATATCAATTATCTCAATAAATAAAACTTATAAATAAACTTGACTGGAAATCACATCTGATTTCCAGCCCCTTTAGCAGATCAGTCTCGTAAAGCATCCCTTGCAGAGCACCTTCCCTTCCGCCGTACGGCCCATGATCTCCATGAACCTCTCCCCGCATTCCTGGCAGACCAGAGAGGGATAGATCCTGGCTTTCTCCGGGGCTGGTATCTCCGCCTCTCTCACATCCAGAAGATCCTCGTCCCTGGCCTTGAGAATCTGCTCCATGATCCGGGAGCGCATGCCTTCCATATCCTTCTTATCCGCGGCAGTGAGGGTCCCGGCGGCCATCTTCTGGCGCATGGCATCCATCCCCGCAAAGACATCTCCCTTGAAATAAATCCTCAGAGCCTTTCCCTGGTCCCGGGAGTAGAAGGTGAAAGCCTGCTTCCCGTTGTCAATTACAATCAGATTGCCCTTTCCCGCCGTGCAGCCCAAGAGAAATTGAACCGCATCCACGCTGCAGGATTTGTTCTCGGCGATGCAGACCAGCTCCTCATCCTCCGACCGGGGATAGTGCGCTTTTACATAGCGGGCCACCCGGTAGCCCATGGCCAGACCGGGACAGACGTGGCCGTGAAACTCGGCCGCCTTCTTGAAGTCCTCTTCCATAGAAACCTAAACTCCGCTCCATGCAATAACCATTTTTATTGCTGAATCCTTCTGCCCGCGGATTGACCGAAGATTATTTATACTATTATGGTTATTACTCTTAGCTATGACATATCTGGTCAAGCAAAAGATCCGCGGGCGTACATATGCTTACGAAGCCGAAAATTATTGGGACCCAGAGAAGAAACAATCCAGGCAGAAAAGGCGATACCTTGGCGTTTGGGATGAGGCAACAGGCCAGATCATCCCGAAAACAGCAGAAAGAGATGTCAAGACAACGAAATCATTAGGCCCTGCATATCTTCTGGATTCCATAAGCAGTGAGATCCAGCTCAGAAAGAAGCTTTCAGAATCATTTGGCGAAGATGGCGATATAATTTTAGCTATGGCAATGAGCAAGCTGCTTCATCAAACATCTCTTAAAAATTTAAACAACGTTCTTGACGATTCGTTCCTTCCAGAGATGTATGCATTGAAAGAATCCTTCAGTTCCCAATGGCTTTCAAATTTTCTGGAGCGATTAGCCACAAAAGAAAAGTCCATGAATTCGTTCTATAATTCTTTGATCGCCGGAGAGGATGAGACACTGATATTCGATATCACATCGCTCTCATCTGCTTCCCGAAATATCGATTGGCTGGAGTGGGGATATAATCGCGATGGTCTTGACCTGCCTCAAGTGAACCTCGGCCTGGTTCTTTCATTGCATAGGCATCTGCCTCTCTATTTTAAACTTTTTCCAGGCAGCATCAGCGATGTTGTGACTCTGAAAAACCTTGTAGCTGAAGTTAAAGCGCTTGGCATATCGAAAAGTCTATTCGTCTTGGATCGCGGATTCTACAGTGAGAATAATATAAAAGAAATGAACGACGCGAATATCGATTTTATCATTCCTCTTCCATTTAGCGTCAATGTCGGCAAGGGCCTGATCAGTGAGACAAATAGGGAAATTGAGAGCCCGGCTAATGCTAAGAGATTTGGGGGTGATATCTTTTATGTCCTGGAAAGTGAGATTCAAATTGGGGATGTTAATGCCTATGGATATGTCCTGTATAACAAGAAGCGGGAAGGATTAGAGACAAATTCGTTCTACAATCGATTAATCGATATCGAATGCGCCATTGACGGAAAAGAGTTCCGAAACCCTATCGACCAATTCAAGAGGACTGCAGGAAATTTTGAAAGGTATTTTGAGTATACTTTGGAAGGCAAGACGATTCATCTTAGCAGACGAGTGAACGCCATATCACAGGCTGTAAATCGATTTGGAAAGACAATTCTACTCTCTTCATCAAAAAGAAGCTGGGATGAGGTCCTTTCCCTCTATCGGGAGAGAGACGAAGTCGAGAAGAAGTTCGATGATCTGAAGAATGAACTTGAAGTTATGCCTCTGAGAGTACAGAAGGTCGAAACGCTACAAGGCTTACTGTTTATCTTCTTCATATCATTGATACTGAGAGCAATTTTGCTCCGGAGGGCTAGGGAGGCTAAGCTGCTCGATAAAAGTTCTGTCGAGGAGATCCTGATGGAATTATCAAAGTTGCGAGCAGTTAAAGTCGGCGGAAAGTGGAGGCTTACAGAAGTCTCAAAAAAACAGAGGATGATTTTGGAAAAAATGCAAATCAGAGTGCCTGTTGAGGCGAATATGGTTATTAAAAAGGGCGGAGTTTAGGTAGAAATTCACCTTATCTTGAATTAAATGATAATTCTCTCGCTTCGCCCCACATTCAGATGTTCTCTCCCTGGTACCGGCCGGAATACTCCTTCTCCGCCTCCTTTTCCAGCCGCAGGAATACCAGCTGCATCAGACGGGCCTCCTTTTTCAGTTTCAGTCCCGCCGGGTTATAAACCACCAGCAGGCTCTGGCTCCTGCCCCGGTAGCCGGGGTCCCAGAGGGCAGTCTCCAGGGACGCTCCGCATCTAAGAAGCGAAGATCGGGCCCGGCCAATGGCTGCTGCATCCCTGGGAATGCTCACAATCTCATTGAAGGTTACCAGGTAGGGGCCCGGAGAGAGGCTGATCCAGCCATCAGAATCGAATTCCATGGGCTCGGTCTTGGGCAGCACCCGCTCTTTGTTATGGAAGGCCAGACCGCCGCCGGAGGTAAACCGCTCTACCTTTTTCAGCGTCAGCTCCAGGCCGCACATCTGGGTCTGAGCCTCCCGGTCAATCATATCTTCCACCAGGCCCAATAGCTCTTCTCCCGAGATTATGCTCATATCAAACACCTCCAAACAGCATCATCACATCGCCTCTCCACACATTCCTCTCCGAGTGTTCCGCGGAGCAAATAAGCATTATGCAAAGGAGAGGGCGGGAAAGCTCTATTAATCATCAGCAGAGATAAAGCCCTCAGGTGCCCCGACCTTGTTTGATCTGCTCCTGCTGCCTCTGACCCTTGTTTTGCTGCTGCTTATACTTCTAGCGCCCTTGATCTTCATCTACCTCTTTCTCCGCCTCTCCGGGGCAGCCTTCCAGATGGTGGGATTCTCTCACTGG
>CALMJN010000339.1 GCA_937864385.1 uncultured Methanosarcinales archaeon
GAATCGATCTCAAGCCGGAGCTTGTCGCGAAGCTCTCCCGGATCAAGAACATAGCTGCAATAAAGGAGGCCAGTGGAAGCCTGTCCCAGCAGTCTCAGATCATAGAGCAGACTCGAGGCAGCGACTTCGTGCTTTTATCCGGAGACGATGATCTGACCCTGCCCACCATAGCCCTGGGTGGCCAGGGAGTGGTCTCAGTGGTGGCCAATGTTGCTCCCAGAAAGACCGTGGCCATGGTGGATGCCGCCCTCAAGGGGGATATGGAGAAGGCCAGAGAGCTGCACTACGAGCTGGCACCTCTGGTGCGGGCAATGTTCCTGGAGACCAATCCCATCCCGGTCAAGACGGCTCACAAGTATCTGGGCCTAGCCAATGGCCCTCTGCGCCTGCCTCTGGGGGAGATGGCTCCTGAAAAAGAGGAAAAGCTTAAGGAGATACTGGCCAGGCTGGGCGAGAGAGAATGACCCGGATTGCCCTTACCGGTGCCCTGGGAAGAATGGGCACATTGATCATCCAGGAGGCAGCCAAGCGGGAGGGATTAGAGCTTGTGGCCGGGCTGGATGTAGTCGGAGCGGGAAAAGAGCTACCGGGCGGGATTCTGGTGAGGGACGCCTCTGAGCTGGATGCCGTCCTTCAGGAGAGCCGCCCTGATGTGCTCATCGACTTCACCATTGCCCAGGCCGCAGTGGAGAATGCCTCTACCGCGGCCAGGCTCGGCGTCGATCTGGTGGTGGGTACCACCGGTCTATCCCCCGAGCAGCATGCGGTGATGAAGAGGGCCATAGAAGGAAATTGTGCTGCCGTCATATCCCCCAACTTCAGCCTGGGAGTGAATGTCTTCTGGAAGCTGGTGGCCCAGGCAGCTGCCGCTCTGAAGGACTACGATATCGAAGTTATAGAAGCCCATCACAACCAGAAGAAGGATGCTCCCAGCGGCACGGCTCTGGCCACAGTGGAGGCGATCGCTTCGGCTCTGGGAGAAAAAGAGATCGTCCACGGCCGACAGGGCTTGATGCCCCGGGGACGGGAGATCGGAGTTCATGCCGTGCGGGGCGGAGATATCGTGGGAGATCATACGGTGCTCTTCGCCGGATCGGGAGAGCGGCTGGAGATCAAGCACCAGGCCCACAGCAGGAGTGCATTTGCCAGCGGGGCGGTGCGGGCAGCAGCCTGGGTGGCGGGAAAGAATCCCGGCATCTACAGCATGGCTGATGTCCTGGCTCAGAGATGAACCAGATCGAAGAGAATAGCCTGGTCCTCATCTTTAAGGGCCAGCGGCTGGAGCCGGTCTCCAGGGAGAAGAACATGGTCGGCTTCTGCAGCCGCTGCGAGGCCGATCTTTATAGCATTGCCTATCACAATACTGATGATCGCTGGCTGGTGTCTGCCGGATGCAACAATGGGCACCTTTTTTTGCTGCAGTACGACCGGCAGTGGCGCTGGCTGCAGGACGGGGACCTGGAGATGAAGAAGGAGGTGGTCCGCATCTGTGATATAGCCAGAGAGAAGCTGGAGGCGGTCTTTACTGCCGCCGAGATCAGGGACCTGGCCGCCTGCCAGGAGGGCCAGCCCTACACCCGGCAGAACCTATATCGGGCCAGGGCCAAGTATGAGAAATTCGAGAGGCTCTTTGGGATCAAGATCGATCTTTGATTGAAAGGGATGGCAATATCATTCGGCCTTCGGCCTTCTCAGATAGAAATAGTTGCCCTGATATTCGGTCTTGGCCAGCTTTCCCTGATCCAGCAGCTTCTCTACAACATCCCAGCTGGAATCCGCCTGCTGCAGGAATCTCTCAACCGCCGCCTCCCTCATGGGATGGACGGCGGCTATTGCCAGAAGGTCGCTCTCCACCTCACCGACGGACTGGAAGCTGTCTCCCTCATACCCCACCAAGAGCTCCGCTCTCCTGAGCCGGGAGCTATAAATCTGATAGGCCCGGACTATGCTCTCCTCGGAGGGAGAAGCGGCCCATTTCTCCGCCGGCGGACGGGTGGGCACGGAGATGTAGGCTACGGCAGGATCAACTTTTGCCAAGAACTCGGCTATGGCCTCTAGAGATTTCTCACTGTCATTTATACCCGCCAGGAGCATGCTCTCGCTGACAAGAACACCCTTGAACTCCCTGGAGAAGTCCAGTATGCCCTGCAAGATGGCCTCAAGCTCTAGAGCCCGGTGGGGCCGGTCCACTCTGCGCCACAGGGGCTCGTCAACAGCATCCACTTTGACCGATATAAAGTCCGCCCTGGCCAGATCCTCACGCACTGTCTCATCCCAGATCAAGGAGGCATTGGTGATGACAGCGATCTTCTTGCCCAGAGATCTGAGCATATCGATCTCCCTGCCCAGATTTATGTCCAGGGTGGGCTCTCCGTCGGGCACGAAGGAGAGGTAGTCAATGGGCAGGGCCTGGTCCGATGAGCTTTTTACCATTTGCCTTACCTCATCGCAGATATCCTGGGGGGAGTAAAAGGAGCGGCGCTGGACCTGCATCTGCAGGGTTCTGCCCACCTGGCAGTAGGCACAGGAATAGGTGCAGATTTTGGCGGGAATGTTGTTTATGCCCAGGCTTCTGCCAAGCCGCCGGGAGGGCACCGGTCCGAATGCTATCATCCTTCACACCTTTTCTGTTTTTATAGATTAATGGTTTCGCCCACAGCCAGAGGCTGGCATCTCTCCCCCAGGGCCTGCTGCAGAAGGCATATGGCCCTCGAGCCGGTGCAGTGCCCTGGCCGGATCACTGTCGGGTCCAGCTCCAGCAGGGCCCGGGCTGTGGCATCTATCCTCTCCCGGTCCGCTCCCATGAGGTGAAAGCCGCCTATCACCGCATAGATCTTATCGACTCCGGTGATCCTCTGAGCCTGCCGGATGGTATTGATGATTCCGGAGTGGGCACAGCCGGTTATCACCGCCAGCCCTCTGCCCGGCAGGACCGCCGCCAGGCCCTGATCATCAGGAATGATATCCGGAATGTACTGGCCGTCCCTGATCGTCCAGAAGCCTTCCACCTTCTCGAAGCCCTCCCGGCGCGGGATCTCGCCGGTGGTGAAGAGCCCCGGCGCAAGCTCCGCTGGACCCCGGCATTCCAGTATGACCGCCCCCGCCGCCTCCGCCTGGCTTCTGATGAAAGGCAGACCTATATATCCCAGGGCCGGGCGGGCTTTGAGCTTGGGGGAGAATATATCCGGATGGGCCAGAACAGGAACCCTTCTTTTCATTTGCTGCAAAACTGCCATCAGCCCTCCGGTGTGGTCATAATGGCCGTGGCTGAGGCAGATCAGATCTATGGCATCAATGTCGATATGAAGAAGGCGGCAGTTATGGAGTAAAACCTCTCCGCTGGCCCCTGTATCCCAGAGAAGCTTCACGCCATCTGACCCCAGATCCAGCTCCACAAGGACGGATAGGCCGTGCTCAGCCCGGAGAGAGGCGTTTTCCATGGAGGCGGAGTTCTCCACGGCAATGGTTAGATGGAGGTTCTGCAACATGGATAAAGATCAGACGGCTGACTGCTTAAACCTGGCGTGCCGGGGATTTTGCTTTAATCCGGGCTTGTTGCAGTGGCGTTCTCCGGAACATAAACCACCTGGCCGCTCTCCAGCCGGTACGCCGTCCCCATTCTGCTTCCCTGGCCGCCAGCCATCTTCTCGGTCATATTGAGCACCTGGATCTGGCTCATGTCCTTGATTATGATCTGCATATTGGGGTCGCCCGGATTCTTAACTATGGTCACATTGGCCTCGGGCTGGAGCAGCTCTGGCACATTATAGGAGACGACCAGGGCCAGCAGGAGGGCCACGGCAAAGACCATGGCCGTGTCGAAGAGATTGGCCACTCCGCTCATGGGGTCCTCATCCTCCCGGTCGCCCAGCAGGCCCAGCCTACGCCGCCTCATCTTTTCTGCCTCTTAATAGCTCCACTGCATATTCCAGATCGCTAAGGTCCTGCCGGTACCATCTGCTTCTGATGACCATCACCGCGTAGCAGATGCCGCCCACCACCAGCCCGATTACTGTGGTGGCGAAGGCTATGACCAGGTTGTCGGCCAGGGATTTGATGTCCCCCTGAGATAGGCCGATGAGGGCGGGGCCCATGGGAATGAGAGTTCCCATCAGCCCCAAAATGGGTCCCGCTTTCACTCCAATCCTCAGGGGCTCCAGAGCTCTGGCCATGGAGAGTTCAATATCCTGCAGGATCTTCTCGAACTTGAGATCAAACAGCCCCATCTCTAAAGACCGGCCGATCTGCTCTAATGCCAGGGAGAGCTGCTGGGGGCATATGTAGCTGGAAAGGGCCTCTGCCGCCTCTTTTGCTCTTCCCGCCCTTCTGAGATCGGCTGCTTGCAGGCTTAGCTCTTCCAGCTCGGAGAGAGCCCTGTGCCTGGAAGTGTACTCGTTTATCAGGGAGCCGAGCAGGGCCAGCGACCAGGCGAAGAGAAGAAGGAGGGCCACTATATCCGGGTAGAGGAATGCAGTGGAGAATATGTAGAGCAGCTCCACACTGGTCTCATAAAGGATCAGGAAAAGACCCCCCATCTTCTGCCCAGGAAACCAAGGGACATCAGAGAGAGAATCGCTAGATAGGACAGGCCTATCTCAACCAGAGGGGGGGTCTCTGAGAGAAAAGAGAGCTTCTGAGAATTGAAGTATGCCGGTATGAGAAGAATGGAGAGGATGTAGAAGAGGCCTAGCAAGATCATGGCATTGCCCAAAGAAGAGGGTGTCCCTTTGATCTTCCTTAGCGCAGTAGAGAAGATAGCTATACAGATGAAGAAGAGAAGGCCCACCAGAGCGCCTATCTTCCAGGGATCTATGCCCACCATCCCCGCCAGAAAGCTGCAGGAGATGAAGCTGGCCGCCAGGCATGCCGGACAGGGCATGGACAGGGCCCAGAAGGTCTTCCTGGATATGTCATGATGTCGGCAATTCCAATCTCTGGCGGTCATGACCCCCAGAACCAGCAGCATCAGGGCGACGGCAAAGTGCACTGCCACTCCGGCGGTTAGTGTTGCAGCCAGTGCGCTTTCTGGAATCATCTCTATGGCCGTGCCCATGAGAAGGGCGATGATCAAGTATCCTGATGCAATGGAAAGCACTTCCCGGCGGTTGAGGCTGGCCAGGCCGCACCCCAGGCTGACCTTGAAGGCGAAGACCAGTATCCCTATCAGTACCCCAGATATGGAAAGCCACGTCAGATCCAAATGAAACACCTATTAAAGTTGATTGATTCAGGGGCAACTTTATTGGATTTAACCCTTGCGCAAACAAACCGGTTCAAGAGCAATTAAACTTGATTATGCTATTTTCAGCCCTTTCATTTCATGCTGTTATTCAGACTGCCATCAGATGCTCACATAATGTCCCGATATGATCAATCAGATCGGTGGCCATTGCAGAAGATCTGGTTGTTTTTGACTTCACTGATCATCATTAACTTTGCATTTAATGATTAAGTGGCCAGATGAGATAATCCCTTTATGCACCAAAAAGTTTAAGTAAAAACAAATTTACTTGCTCAAATCAATCTTATTTAAATAAGATTTACTTGCTTAAGTTCAAACAAGGCCAAAGAGCTGATTAGAATATGGGTGGTAAGAATGAAAGAGAAATCATTGTGGCACCCTTTTTAGCGAAGATTCTCCATCCTCAGGCAAACCTGGTCACCGAGCTCATTTACAGAGAGCATTTTGAGCGTTTATGCCTGGATTTTCCGAGAAAGAGGATTTTCTACCATCAGGAGGATTGATTCATGAGAAGTTTTTTAGGCATTTGCCTGGCATTGCTGTCGCTGATAGCGCTGTCAGGGCTGTCCTGGGCTGGGAGCTTCGACTTCAATCCCGGCCAGGAGCCGTTACGGCACAAGCATGAGATGAATGACGATGTAAGCGGACAGGGATTTATGAAGGAATATCGGAAGATCAACACCAACAACCTCTCCCTGCTGGAGTACTCCCATGGCAGCGGGAGCATCGATCAGGCCGGAATATTGAATTCCGAACAGAAATCAACACATATAGTCAACAATTTTTATTATCTGGATGACGACGGACAATGGCAGAAGAAATGCAGAGGCGCTAGCAGCGTCATCAATTATACCCGCCAGTATGACAATATCCAGTCTCCAACTGCCTTCGCCTACGGAACCGGCTGGTACGCATCTCATCCCATAGGCTACAATTCCCTTCTCAAGGATAAGACTCTGGCCAGGAGCTATCAGGAAGCGGCGTCGATGCACCGGCAGGTGGAGTATGCCCGGGGCCTCAAGGGCGACATCGCTGTGGACATAAATTGCACCGGGCCCACGGCCACGGCTAACGGCATTGGGTCTCTCGAAATGAGAATAGACGATGATGTCACACAGGGCACGCTGCATGTAGGTGAGTTGATATTCAACCCGAAATTGCTGAAGTTCTCATGCGCAAATACCACTGCATTCGGTCACATGAATGCCTGGAAGGACCCCCTAATTGAGATCGACGATGATTACATCGGAGACTTCAAGGCACAAAGGACTCTGAAACTGGAAGCCAAAAAATTCACCGAGATGTGGGGCGAGGACTGGCTTCCATGCTGCAGCGGGGGGTTCTTCGATCTGCCCTCCTGGAATTTCGATAAGCAGTATGCCGGCCAGAAGGGCATCTTTGACTGCACCTGTCGCAACATATCACTGTCCACCATGAAGCCCAATTGGAACGGAACAGCGGCTCAATTTCCTACCGAGGACAACAGGCTGAAGCCTTGAGTGGTTCTCTGATAAAATCCGGATAAATCCCTCGATTTTTTTAAGATTCCAAAGGAGAAGATAAAAATGAGAAATGAGGCACAACGAAGGAGAATAGAAAACGAAGCGCCATTCGACCTTGATGTCCGGAGCGATTCGACAGCGAATCCTTGTCCCGCAGTGGCCGGCGGAAATGTTTTCTGCATCTGGCCGGGGGAGCGGTACCCATGAGATCGGCAATTCAAACCAGGCTGAGACACTTTTGCATTGCGGCCATATTTCTGCTCCTCCTTGCCGCTTCAGCCAGCGCGGACTATGTCACTTTCCAGGGCGACAGTCAGAGAACCGGCAACCTGACCGGCACAGGTCCCCAGCAGCCCAACCTTCTCTGGAGCGCAAGCCTTACCGGCCACGGCATTATCAGCGCCGCACCAGCCATCTCCGGGGAGAGGTTGTACGTCCCCAACTGGCCGGATATGACCTTCAAAGGAGAGCTGGGTCTGGCCTGCCTGGATAGGGCCGACGGCAAATTGATCTGGATCAATCCTCTTGGGGGCAAGGGAGGAGCCTCGAGCCCGGCCCTGGAAGAAGGCCGGGTATATGTGGGCACTCTGACCGGCGATATTTTCTGCATAGATGCCGGGACTGGCCAGACGGTCTGGAACAGGAGCATAGACAAGGACCCCCAATGGTGGGGGGTGGCCTCATCGCCACTCATCAATGAGGGCATGCTCTACATCATGAGCTTCTCCGATGGCGCCCTTCATGCCCTGAGCCTGGATGGGCAGGAGCTATGGAACCGGTCCACCGGAGAGGTGAGCCCCTATCTCTCGGCAGCTGCCTGGGAGGGCAGGCTCTATCTTCCGGGAGGCGATCCGGCCCTCTACTGCCTGAATGCCTCGACGGGAGAGCTGCTCTGGAAGAGGGATACGCCTTCCCAGATCACTGCCACGCCCACGGTAGGGGATAAGATGGTATTTGTTGCAGCCAAAGAGGCCATTCTCGCCCTGGATACCGAGAGTGGAGAGCCGATCTGGAGCGCGGATATCAACGGATCGATCTCCTCTCCCGCTTTATCCTCCGGCCAGCTCTATGTGGGATCGGATGATAAACCCAGGGGCCATCTGAGCTGCTTTGACGCCGAAAACGGCTCCTTGCGCTGGAGGACGGAGGTAAACGGCCCGGTCAAGTCCTCACCGCTGGTGCTGGATGGACTGGTCTATCTCGGGACCAACTGCGAGGATGGTGCAATTTATGCCCTTCACTGCGGCAACGGATCTGTGGCCTGGTCTTATCCCGTGGATGCCTTTATCATGTCCACTGCCTCGGCCTCAGACGGCGTGGTTTACATGGGAGCCGATGACGGGCGGCTTTACGCCTTCGGCTCCCGAGCCGAGGGGCTCTTGTGGGAGGGTGAGGTCTTGCTGGAGGAGGAAAGCCTGAATCTCACCGCCAGCAGCGGCAGGAGCTACCAGGTTAATGGCAGCACTGCTCTGGGAGCACTGGCCAAGGCCTGCGAGAAGAGCGGCTATCACCTGCGCGTCAACGACTCCCTCTACAGCCTTTACGGCCTGCAGATCGATTCCCTGGGCGACTTTGAATCTGCCGGGGAGAGCTCCTGGAGATTCTGGATAAACTATCCTCAGGAGGCTATGCCTGCCCTGGGGCCGGACATCGCCGATCTGCGAGACGGGGATGATGTGGTATTCTATTTCGGTGACCGAAGGGCGAGGCCCGAGGACTCGCCCCGTCTGGAGATCGCCGCTCGGGTCCTGCTGAAAAGGCCCGAAGCTCTTTTTTTAACCGTCGGGAGCCACCCTCAGATAAGGGAGGCCTCGCTCAATTCCGATCTCAATGTGACTCTGCTCTCACCTCAAAATGCTTCAAATCTCTCATCATATGAACTCATATTCCTGGAGATGATAGGGTCGGAGGCAGCCTCTCTTCTGCAGTCACCGCTAAAAGAAGCAAAGTCAAAAGGAGTGCCGATAATAATACTCAATTCCGCCGGCTATGAGAGCCTGGGAAATATAAACCTCACCGATCATCCTTTCATCCAGCAGTACTGGGACAACGGCCGGGCCGAGAACATGAGGCGTCTCATCTCCTATCTGGCCGCCAATTTTTGCGGCCTGAACCTCGATATAAAGGAGCCGCTGCCTGCGCCCAAGGAATATATCTATCATCCCCATTATCCTGACCTCTT
>CALMJN010000340.1 GCA_937864385.1 uncultured Methanosarcinales archaeon
TCTAAAATACTACTATCATTGGTATAGAAGGTGTAATAGAATGATGAAAAAGCAAATGCTTTCAGGAGCTTTGGTCGCCCTTGCCCTGCTCTTAATGAGCGGAACATTGGTGCAGGGCGCAGAGGCCATAGGAGTCGCCATAACGAGCGCCAATTTCGCCGCACCCTCTCCGGAGAAGGAGAACCTGGAGGGAGAGTGGGTGGAGATCACCAACAAGGACACCGCCCCCCAGAGCCTGACCGGCTGGACATTGGAGGACGAAGGCAACCATACCTATACCTTCCCTGAATTCAGCCTCAATGCAGGGGCATCGGTAAAAGTGCATACGGGCGAGGGAACAGACACCGCCAGGGACCTCTACTGGGACCGCAGCACATCGGTCTGGAACAACGGTGGCGATGTAGCCACACTGAAGGACGCCTCTGGAAACACAGTATCATCCTATTCCGGAGGGGCTGAAGAGGATTAATTCCATCTTTTACCGAGCATGCCTCCGAATTTTGCCTGAGCATCCCTCTAAACTCGTCTCTCTTTTTCAATCCCTTTGATTCCTTTGATTCAGAGCGCAAGGCAGAAATTCCCGCCGCACAGGGAACAAAGCGGTGTATTTCGATGAATCTGGAAGAGATGTCCGGCGTACTGAAGTCCTCTTTGGGCTTGAGCGACAATGTGGTTGGGGTCAGGCTGTTTAAAAACGAGTCTGAGATACCCGAAGAGCTGAGTATGATGGACAAGCCCATCCATTACTGCTCCATGGTTCAGGGAGCAAGGAGGGAGGGAAAGAGCTTCCTCGCCCGGCCAGACCAGCACGCCTGCAAGGGAGGAGCCTCGGGATTGGGCCTGGTCGCCTGCCCGGAGAACATAGCCACGGGAGCGCTCTACTTCGACAAGCTTCATAAGTGCGAGACTCCGGATGTGGGTGTCAACATCGCCACAAGCATGCCCCGTATCCTTCCCGGGACAACCATAGCCACCTATGTGGCCCCTCTGGACAGGATGATCATGAACCCGGATGTGGTTATATTCGTGGGCAAGCCCCTCTCCGCCCGCCGGATTGTGCAGGCGGTCATGTTCAGGAAGGGAGGGCGGGCCAATTTCAGCACGGCGGGAATTCAGTCCTTTTGCGTGGATGCCACCACCTCACCCTACCTAAAGGGAGAGGTCAATGTCTCTTTGGGATGCGATGGAGGCGCCAGAAACTCCGGACTGGAGGACGACTATGTGGTGGTGGGAATTCCCTTTTCCATGATGGAGGACATCTGCACCGTCCTCAAGGATCACTATGTGGGCTGGGACAAGTTCATGAGAGGATGAGAGCGGGATTTGATCGGATGTGCAGCACATTCTGCACCATCCTGGTCACATTTTTCGGCAGAGATAGGGCAGCATCAATCTTTTTTGGCGCGAAAGAATGCTTCAAATCATCGATCTTTTGATGGTTCAAAGGTTTTCAGAGTCTCGATAAATCACGATTTTGATGACTTGTGATTGTGACGACCATGGGCCGCCCGGCAGGCCAGGAGGCAGGCACCCATGTCCTTAAGCGAGGCTGTGATCAGGTCTCCGGAAGCTGCAGCGGTGGTATGAAAAAGGGGGAACGGGTCATTGGAAAAGGAGCTATTGGGGCGACAAATGCGAAGTGGTTGAAAGGCTTTCGCAATCGTCGCCTGATCGTTTGCATGTTTCTGGTCCAACAACTTGTCATTGAGCTGATTGCAATCGATAAGTTGATCGATTATGGACCGACGAGTTCTGCCAAAATCTTTTCTTTATTGGAATCATATTCCTCCTGGCTGATCAGCCCCTCGTCCAGCAAATTCTTGAGGGTCTTGAGACGCTGGACCGGATCGCCCGCCGCATCTGCTTGCAGAGATGGACTCTGGGAGAGATCATCCTCCCTGCCCGTCTCCTCCTGATCTATCAAGCTGCCATCCTGGGCCGCTTCACCCGCGTCATCATCTTCCAGCTCTTTTGCGGCTTTGAGACGCTGAATGGGATCGCTCTCTTCGCTGATCGGCTGGAATTTGTCTGAATAGTCTTCCCGCTCATCCAGCTCTTCGCCCTCATGGTCAGGCGTGGATGCATTGAAAGAGCCTATAATCTGGCTTATCTCGCCTGCAAACTGATCGTAACTGCTATCGGGCGCACTGTAAGTGAATATGACGGCATACTCTCCTCTCAGGGTCCAGGCCTTCAGGACTCTGAATGGCTCCTCCCCGCCCTCCAGGGCATATACTATGGCGCGGCCCGGCTGTCCACCTATATCGATATCGGCTTCAGTCTCTATCTCCAGATCGGGCCGGTTTGACTTGAGAGCTGTCTGCACCGCCTGGCCGTACTGATCTAAAGTGACCTCCTGGCCGGAAGGCAGAGCCTCGATCTGGACCAGCAGATATATGAGAGGATTGTCCATGTCCTCGCCAGGCACCAGGAAACCGGCCACAACCCCCTCATCATTGGCATCCGGCTCTATCCCGGTCCAGTCGGCGGGATAGGATAGCTGGAAGCCGTACTGAGAATTCTCGTATAGCTCCATTTCCACCAGGTCGGACAGGCTGAGGGCTCCGGATGTATCCACCGGCTCGCTCTCTATCGCCCCGCCGCCATCCTGCTCTGCTTCATCGAGATCGTATGCTATACCGGGCAGCATCAGTGATAGCGCTGCCAATAGGATTAAGGCTATCTTTTTTCCGCTCATCAGAGACCATCTCCTTAACTTATTCCATCTCCTATGGAAGTTTGATAACCAAGATAACTAATTTGCTGGATTGGGATTGATAGGGATTATTCCACCCGCTGCAGCTCATCCCTCTGGCCGGTGGCCGTTCCAGTGTAGCTCTCGGTGACCGTCTGAACCACCCTGCCGCGGGCATCGTAGGCCGCTGTGAGCTTGTAGTTGACGCTATTTGTCTGCTGCATCACCAGGCCGTCCGGGCCGCTCTGCAGAATGCTCACGACCATTCCCGTATCCGGGTCGCTGTCTACCGTCCCCTCCGGCAGGGAAAGTGCCTCCTCCGGCACCCAGATGCCCATGAGCTGGGAGAGGCCGGAGACCAGGGGGACATAGGGCGGCTGGACCGCCTCCTGGGTATGAGTCTGCTGTCTGCCCTCGAAAAATCGGTCATGTGCGGCCTGTATATCGATCTGCACACTGAGGGGGCTGACCGTGGGCGCCACATCGGGCAGCTGGGGCAGCCAGAAGGAATGCTGGCCCTGGAAGTAGAGGGATCTTCCCGGCGCGGCCCAGGATGGAAGGCTGCCGCCATCATTCCAGGGGATGGTCACCTGGCGAAGGTTCTTCAGTTTCATGATGGCGTTCTGGCCCCGGGTGATCATTCCTCCCTCCTCCGTGGGCAGGTTGGAGGTGAAGTCGGCGGTGTGATGGAGGAGGATTCCCGTATCCAGGTCGTAGATCATGCCCAGTGTTATGCCCTGAGACCGGGAGTAGAACCGGATCACATCGTACTCCCGGCCGTCCAGGTCGTAGCTGCCCCGATCTACGTTCAGATCATCTCCTGCTCTATCCGGTATGGCGGAGAGGACAGCAGGATTGCACCAGAAGTCGCCGCAGCCGGCTGGATTTACCGAGCCGTAGAAGTTGACCTTTTTCAGGCCCCCGGAAACGGGATCGGGAGCATAGGACACAGTCCAGGTGGCGGCCTGGCCGTCCTCCAGGGCCACCACATCGATCTGCACCAGCCCTGCTCCATAGTCGCCCTTGGTGTAGGCCACATCTCCTCTGCCGGTGACCACCTCCGGCGATGCGGCCACGAGCGGGTATGGCCGAGCCTCGCA
>CALMJN010000341.1 GCA_937864385.1 uncultured Methanosarcinales archaeon
CTTATGTCCACCAAGACCATAACTATAACTGAAGAGGCATATAACCGGCTCAAGAGCCGAAAGAGCGAGAATCAGAGCTTTTCAGAGGTTATTATGCAGAACTTTCCTTCCAAACCAAAGCTTTCCCAGATCTTAGCAGAGATCGGTCAGGATGACGTTCTGGCAGACCGAATTGAGGCCGCGTCTAAAGAGATGCGCCAATCCAAAATGCGAGAAGTTGATTTCTGATGATGGTGCTTGATACCACCATCTTGATCGATGCCCTGCACGGCAAGCAAGCGGCGCTCGGAAAAATCATAGAAATGGAAGGGGCTGGAGAAACCATATGCACCACCCAAATCAATGCACTTGAGCTGTATAAAGGCGCATATCTGCCCACGAAATCCGATGAGTACATACTAAAGATCAAGAAGCTGCTGGGAGCCTTTGTTGTCCTTCCCATAAACGAGGATGCCTATGAGTGGTTTGCGGCTCTCTCTGCCAGCCTCAGGGCTCGTGGAGAATCGATAAACGATTTTGATGAGCTGATCGCAGCTATCACCATGACCAATGGAGCTGCAATAGTATCTAATGATAGCCATTTTATGCGTATTCCTGGATTGGAAGTCATTTCATATTAGCTCACCGAATTGCGGATGAAGCAGTGCTGTAGAGCATGCGGACTAAGAGGGGTGTTGTTGGCATCAGTCGATATGCCTGCCGTGGTGGCAGGACTGGTGGAGGCTCCGGTGATCGGCCTGCCGGTCTCCACCGGCTACGGCCTGGGTGGCGGCGGAGAGGCGGCTTTATACTCCATGCTCCAGTCCTGCTCCGTGCTGACCGTGGTCAACATCGATGCCGGCTTTGTGGCCGGGGCCTATGCGGCGAAGATAGCCAGGCAGAAGGCGGCAAATCAAAAATAGCTAGGGAAAAAGGCTCTAATGTCTTTCAATACAGGTCAAGTCCCGCAGCTCTCCCCTTCCTCCCCCTCCTGCCCCTGCTTGTGCTTGGCATCCTCCGGCCTGATCTTGCCCGTCTTGACCCAGTAGTCCTCTATGGCGGCGTGCAATGCATCCGCCCCCAGATTGGAGCAGTGCAGTTTCTGGGGGGGCAGGCCATCCAGCTCATCGGCCACATCATCCCGGGTGATCTTCATGGCCTCCTCCAGACTCATTCCTTTGGCCATCTCCGTGACCATGCTGGAGACGGCAATGGCCGAGGCGCAGCCGAAGGTCCGAAACTTGATGTCTTCCACCCTTTCCTCTTTTACCTTGATGAATATCTCCATGAGATCTCCGCAGACGGGATTGCCCACCTTGCCGTATCCGTCCGGGCTTTCTATCTCCCCCACATTCCGGGGGTTCATGAAGTGATCCATGACCTTCTTGGAGTAGCTTATACCTGCCATCTTCATCTCACCTTGTTATTCTCAAGCGGAAAGTGCGAGCCCTCTGGCCCATATGCATCTTTTCCCAGATAGATTACAAAGCTCTTATATAGACTTGCTTCTATATAGAAAAGTATCACTATAAAATAGCCAGCAGGGCAAATTCATAATAATTTCATCCATGGGGGAGATATAATTGAACGATTTTTCCACTCTCATCGGGGGCATTGCCGGAGACGGCATAAATGAGGCCGGCCTGACCGCATCCCGGCTACTGTCCAGGCTGGGCTGCAGCATTTACATGTACTACGATTACCCCTCGCTCATCCGGGGCGGCCATAACTTCTCTTTGATCCGGGCCTGCCGCCGCAAGGTCCTCACTCATACCGATGCTGTAGATGTGCTGATCGCCCTGAACCAGGAGACGGTTGAAAAGCATCAGCACAGGCTGAAGGAGAGATCCTTTGTCATATATGAT
>CALMJN010000342.1 GCA_937864385.1 uncultured Methanosarcinales archaeon
ATCAGGAGTCCAGTCGGGAGCTCAATCAAGAATCCATTCAAGAATCCATTCAAGAATCCATTCAAGAGTCCGATCAAGAGTCCGATCAAGAGTCCTGCGTGTTCTGCGATATAGTGGCCGGCAGGATAAGAGCCCAGAGGATCTGGGAGGACGAGCTTACTTTGTGCATCCTCGATATCAATCCCTTCAGCACGGGCCACTCCCTGGTCATACCCAAAAGGCATGTTCCCTGGTGGCATGAGCTGAGCGATGAGGAGAACTCCAGCCTCTTTAAAGGAGCGGGAATCGTGGCCCGCAAGATGATGGCCGCCCTGCGACCGGACTTCGTCTGCATGTACGCCCGGGGCAGGCGGATCGCTCATACTCACATCTTCCTGGTTCCCACAGTAAAAGGCGATGTTTTAGATAGGTTCTTCAATGCCCTGGAGCTCTTCCAGGAGTCGCCTGTCCATCTGGCCGGGCTCCGGGAGGAGAAAGCGATGATGGATGCCGCCGATCTCATCCGTCGGGCAGAGACAGAATAAAAACAGTAGCTCTAATATAGCAGGGGATAATTGGGATTAGCTGATGGACATGAAGCTGGGCATCTCCACTTGGGCTTACCTCGACCATTCTCTGGATCATGCTTTAGATCGGATCTCCCTGCTCTCCGACCGAGCGGAAATCCTCTGTGAGGGCAGGCACAGCCTCTTTCGATCTGAGAACCTGGATATCGCGTCAAGTTATTCCCTGAAATACAGCATCCATGGCCCCATAGCCGACATCAACATCGCCAGCATCTACCATGAATTTCGGGAGGCTTCGGTCAATCTGCACCGCCGGGCCATTGCCGCCAGCGCCGCCATCGGAGCAGAGCTTTATATTATTCACCCCGGCTATACCCCCTGGAGCTTCTGCTGGGGGGATGCCCTGATCTGCCTGTACCAATCGCTGTCCGAGCTGGCCTCCCTCCAGGATGAGCTGGGAATAGCCTTGGCGGTAGAGAACATGCCCAAGAGCGAATGGCTCTTCTTCAATAAGCCGGACCTGGATCTTCATGGCCTCGGCCTGGTTCTGGACATCGGACATGCTCACACCTGCGGCACTCTGCAGGAGTTCTTAGATCATCCTGGCCTGAAGCACATCCATCTGCACGACAATTCCGGAGAGGGAGATGAGCATCTGGCTTTGGGCCAGGGAGGAATCGATCTTTTGCCGGTCCTGAAGAGAATAGAAGAAGGAGATCTGACCGCCACCCTGGAGCAGAAGAGCGAGAGAGCGGTAATTGAGAGCCTGGAGGCACTGGATAGAATGCAGAAGAAAGGGCCCCTCCTTCTCTTGAGCCAACAACAAACTGGATCATAAATGGATTTGCACTTTTATGCCTGTGCTTGAGATACTGAACCGGGGAATTGCATAAAGGATAGTTATGGCACAAGATGATCGTCGAAAGTCCAATGCCGCTCTTTTATCCGTAGCATCCAATACCCTGCTGATAATTCTGAAGCTCTTGGTGGGAATGTGGATCGGATCGGTTTCCATCATCTCAGAGGCGGCCCATTCATCTGTGGATCTGCTCGCCGCCATCATCGCCTTTGTTGCGGTAAGAGTCTCGGGCAAGCCGGCAGATGAAAGCCATCCCTTCGGCCATGGCAAGGTGGAGAATCTATCCGGGACCTTTGAGGCATTATTGATATTCATCGCTGCCATCTGGATCCTTTATGAAGCTGCAGAAAAGCTGAGAAATCCCCAGCCTATAAATCAGGCCGGCCTGGGAATTCTGGTTATGCTCATATCGGTGGCTGTAAATATTTTCGTATCCAGGAGGCTATATCAAGTTGGAGAGGAGACCAATTCGGTAGCTCTCAAGGCCGATGCCTGCCATCTGCATGCTGACATTTATACATCACTGGGTGTCTTGACCGGCCTGGCCATCATCATGATGGGAAAGCAGATCATGCCCGAGCTCAGTCTATATTGGGTTGATCCGGCGGCAGCCATAATCGTGGCTTTGCTCATCATCAGGGCTGCTTATCACTTGACTCTCGAATCCGCCCGGGACCTGGTAGATGTAGGACTGCCGGAAGATGAAACAGAGCATCTGAGAAGACATATAGCGGCCTTTGCTCCTACCATAAGGGGCATTCATAAATTGCGCACCAGAAAGGCGGGAGCGGATCGTTTTGTGGATTTTCATGTCCGGGTTGATGCCACCATGTCTGTGGACGAATCGCATCGCATCACCGATATGATAGCCTGCTCCATAAAGGAGCACTATCCAGGAACCACAGTCAGCATCCATATCGAGCCCTGTAATTGCTCACTGGCCAAGCAGGAGTCCTGCGGATGCATGCTCTCGGAAGAGGACAGAAAGCGTCTGCAGGCGAGAGGGGAATGAGAAGAATGCCCAATATGACATAATCAAGCCGCTTCACACTGCTACAAGCAGCGGGATATCAAACTAAATAGGGGATGGATTCAACGGCAGGCGCATATTAACAGATCTGGGGTTATGCTTAGATACCCCAGTTCCTTATGCATTACTCCTTTGGATCGAACTTTATGGCCCGATCGAAAACTATCTCTGAGTAGGCTGGACCGATCTTTGTAGCGTTTTACAGGTATAACCTCCAGGAAATGAAAAACGGCTGATCCGTCCGTATGCCGTAGCCTCCGGGACCATAGGGAAGCTCATAGCAGTGTGGATCACCTTGAAAATTCCTTGCGATCTTGCAGACGTAGAGGTATTTTGCATTAGGATTGGCAGGGGATGCTCCTTCTATTCTGATGCTCTCGATCAGGCCTGCAAAATACTTAATAGTTAAGCAGCTAGACTGCTATGTGTACTTGGAGGAGAGTTGAAGCCGTGACAGGTATACTGCTGATCTTGATCATTGTATTGCTGCTAATGCCAATAGCGTCCTCGGATACAATAGCGTCAGAGAATGCATTTAATGCCACTAACTTGTCTGCTGAAAACAGATCATGGAAAGCCGAAGAGGTATTCGACTTCCCCAAGGATCATGTCCTGCACCAGCCTCAAGAAGTTGTGACGAATGCCAAGCTCTTCGCAGAATGGCTATACTGGACGGGTGTTTTGCACGACGAGGAGACCGGTAAACCATACGGAATTCAGTATACGCTCTTCCAAATGGATCTCCAGCCGGGATTAATGGCATTCATTAACCACGTAGCAATAAGCGATGTTTACAATAGCCAGCACCCGCTCTACGGATACTCAATATTGCCGGAGCAAGCTAATATCACCAGCGGCAATGATGGCAATAAGGGAGCCTACTGGCGTTATGAAGATAATCAAACCAACCTCACCTATTGGAGCAGCCTTGATTCCTGGAACATCGAGACGCATGAAAGTGCATCTTTTAGAGGCGGAAAATCTCAAACCATCTCTATCAACCTGACCATTGCCAACGATAAAGCAGACTACCATCTACAATCCCCAAATGGTATTACAGAGCTCGGAACCTGTCTGAGCTTTGGATCAGATGCAATGGCTGGGCGATCCTATTACTATTCGCATCCAGCGATGACCACTTCAGGAACCATAACCGTAGGTCGACGCAAGATAAATGTCACGGGGGATAGCTGGTTTGATCATCAGTGGGGCGGATTCCGCCAATGTTACCCGGCCTGGGATTGGTTCAGCCTGCGTCTCGATGATGGAAGCTATGTCATGCTCTACGACATTAAAGATCCCTTAAAGCACAGCATAGCAAGCCACAGAAGATTGACTCACATTGATTCTAATGGAAATGTAAGCTGGTGGCAAGGTAGAGATGCCGGTAACATAACAGCGACCAGGTGGTGGACATCTCTCCACGGTACGAAGTATCCTGTGGATTGGGTATTAAAGACTCCTGTAGGCAATTTTGCTCTGGAGCCATACTTTGATGAACAGAACATGGATCTGGAGGGCAGTCCACTCAAATATTGGGAAGGGATAATGAGGGTTCGGGCAGTAGACCTTAATGGCAAGCAGATGGGAACTGGCTATCTGGAAATGATCGGATACGCACCCATATCTAATCTCGGAAGCCTTTATGCCCTCTAAGCGACACTTCATAAAAAGTCTACATTTTCCCCTTACTTCCAGATGCCACGGGTCTCTCGAGTACTGCTGAAAGAT
>CALMJN010000343.1 GCA_937864385.1 uncultured Methanosarcinales archaeon
GGCGGCTCCATCGCCGAGACCGAGATCATCGAAGGCGTGGTCATTGACAAGGAGCGCGTGCACCCCCGCATGGCCACCCAGGTCAAGAAGGCCAAGATCGCCCTGCTCAGCGTGCCGATGGAGGTCAAGAAGACCGAGGTCGACGCCAAGATCCAGATCCGCGACCCCTCCCAGATGCAGATGTTCCTCGACGAGGAAGAGGCCGTCCTGAAGAAGATCGTCGACCAGGTTGCCGCCTCCGGCGCCAACGTGGTGTTCTGCCAGAAGGGCATCGACGACCTGGCCCAGCACTTCCTGGCCAAGTCCGGCATCTACACCATACGCCGCATCAAGAAGAGCGACATGGAGAAGCTGGCTCGCGCCACCGGCGGAAGGGTAGTCACCAGCATTCACGACCTCACCGAGAAGGACCTGGGCAAGGCAGGCCTGGTCGAGGAGAGGAAGATCGGCGACGAGAAGATGACATTCGTTGAAGAGTGCGAGAATCCCAAGTCGGTATCCATCATCCTGAGGGGCGGAACCGAGCATGTGGTCGATGAGCTGAACCGGGCCATGGAAGACGCCCTGAGGGTAGTCGGCGTGGTCGTGGAGGACAAACAGCTTGTGCCCGGCGGCGGCGCTCCTGAGGTCGAGCTGGCCCTGCGCTTGCGCGAGTACGCGGCAACCGTGGGCGGTCGCGAGCAACTGGCCATCGAGGCCTTCGCCGACTCCATGGAGGTCATACCCAAGACCCTGGCCGAGAACGCCGGTCTGGACCAGATCGACTCTCTGGTTGCCCTGCGCAGCCAGCATGAGAAGGGCATCAAGAGCTCCGGCCTGGACATGGACACCGGCGAGCCTGTGGATATGCTCAAGCTGGGCGTGGTCGAGCCCCTGAGGGTCAAGACCCAGGCCATCAACAGCGCTGCCGAGGCCGCAGTGATGATCCTCCGGATCGATGATGTCATCGCCTCCAAGTCCGGCGGACCGGGAGGAATGCCCGGCGGCATGGGCGGACCAGGCGGCATGGGCGGCATGGGCGGAGAGGACTTCGATTGAGCCTCTCTTATCCTCCTTTATAATTTTTTTATTTCATACAAAACTCTTCTTGCCTCAACTTCTCGGTCCGGGAGAATGGAACAAAGACAAAGCAAAAGATTATCATCCTTCTCCGCAGAGAGCCTCTGATGCAGCGCAAGCTTTTGATGAAGGGCAAGGTCAAGGAGGCCTATGACCTCGGGGACAAGCTGGAGTTTCTCTTCACCGACAACATCTCAGTCTTCGACAAGGTCATACCGACCCAGATACCCTTCAAGGGCGAGACCCTCAGCCGGGAGGGGGTCTACTGGTTTGACCGGGCAGCCAGGATGGGAATCAAGACCCACTTCCTGGAGCATCTGCCCCCGGCGGGAATGCTCTGCCGCAAGGTGGACATACTCCAGCCATCCCAAATCACTCCCCAGTCCAAGAACTACCTCATCCCCCTGGAGTGGATCTGCCGCTGGTATGTGGCCGGATCCCTCTACGACCGGATCAAGGAGGGCAAGCTCTCCGCCCGCGATCTGGGCTATCCCTCCGGACATAAGGTGAAGCTGGGAGAGCCACTGCCCGAGCCCTTCCTGGAGGTCTCCACGAAGCTGGAGAAGACGGACAGGCTGCTGAAAAAGGATGAGGCCCTGCAGATCTCCGGCCTCTCGGCTCAGGAGTATAACCAGGCCCGGGAGACTGTGCTGAAGATCGACGAGGACATGGGCAGGAGCGTCTCCTCCCGGGGCCTCATTCACGCCGACGGCAAGAAGGAGCTGGCCTTTGATGAAGACCGCCAGATCATGGTCATAGATGTCTATGGCACAGCGGACGAGGATCGCTTCTGGGACAGGGCACGCTACGAGGCAGGTGAGCTGGTGGACCTCTCCAAGGAATATGTCCGCCAGCACTACCGCCAGAGCGGCTACAAAGACCGGCTTTATGCCGCCCGGGAGGCAGGCCAGATGGAGCCGGAAATTCCCGCTCTGCCCCCGGAAGTGGTGGCTGAGACCAGCCGCATATACATCAGGCTGTTTGAGATGATCACCGGGGAGGCTTTCCTGCCCTCCCGCCGGACCTGATCCCAGGGAAACGAAAGTTCGAAGGGCAATATCAGAATCACAAATTTAATTTGTCTCAACTAAATGGAGAATACCGAATATGAGAAGACTATTGTTGATCCTTATGTTGGCTGCACTGGCCATATCCGGTTGCACGGAGAAAGGGCCCAGCGCGCCGGATAGAAGCGTCGAAGAGCTGAAAAATTTATCCGCCCCATCGGCTGAGAACCTTTCCAGCTTTGCGGTGCAGAGCCTTGCATCCCAGGCTATTGAGCTTAATTCCGTCAGCAATGCCAGCGAGGAGAAGACGACCACAATAACCGAGAGCATGGAGACCCACTCCTCAGTAAACCTGTCAGGAATGATGGTTCATGTCAAAGGCTCAACCGAGAGCAAGATGGAGGTTGAGGGACAGCCCGAAAACAGCAATGTGATTGGGGCGGAGGTCTATCTCATTGGCAACTCCACCTATATCCAACAGGACGGCAACTGGACTCATCTGATAGATCCAAGGCCTGCGGAAGAGGTATGGAGCGAGGACAGGAATAATCAGGTGCTATCACTGGCCAGGACCTTCAATCTCTCAGAGCTCGAGGATATGGGCAGCGAGTCGATAGAGGGAGAGGAGGCTTATAAGTTCAGAATCGTCACCGGAAGCGCAGATGAGACCAATCTCTTCAATGTGGCATTTGCCGTGGCAGCCAAGGTAACTCAGTATCCATTGAACCTTCCCTCCATCAACCGAAGCGAACTCAATGAGACGGCCAAGATGGAGAAGGCCATCTGGATCTCCAAGCAGAGCTTCCTTCCTTTAAAATACGAGAGCGACATCAGCTTCACCATGACCCCGGAGATCATCGGAGCGATGAACCTTTCAACCGGCCAGATGGAGATGTTCAATCAATCCACGACGCTGGGTGAGATCTCGGTTTCCGTGAAGACCTCCGACCGGTTCTACGACTTCGACAAGCCAACCAGCATAACCGTTCCGGAAGAGGCCCTGAACGCTCCGGCCATCTCTCCGAACACCATACAGCCTGCCTAGGGCTGCAGCACAGGCAAAAGAGAGGCATAAAGAGCATGCATCAAGGAGAATTAAGGCGGCTTTTCCTGCGGGAAAAGCCCGCTCTAGCTCTGATAACCATAGAGGAGATGGAAAATGCTTATGCCGCCCAGGTGGCCAAGCGCATCGACTCCACCATGCCCCATACCTGCAACATTCTGGCCCAGATGGAAGCGGAGGGATTGATCACATCCCGTCCGGAGGGAAGGATCAATTATCTCCGCCTTACCGATAGGGGCAGCAGTCTGGCCCAGGCTTTACGC
The DNA here is from genome assembly GCA_937864385.1 of uncultured Methanosarcinales archaeon. Classification (GTDB taxonomy): domain Archaea; phylum Halobacteriota; class Methanosarcinia; order Methanotrichales; family Methanotrichaceae; genus Methanothrix. The sequence continues at coordinate 3,393 of CALMJN010000343.1, forward strand.
CAGATCATGGATCTCCTGGCCAAGCCCGATGCCATGAGGCTGAGGCTGGAACGCTTGCGCGAGATGGCCGAGGCCTCTCAAGAATGCGAGACAGAGACAGCCTGCCTTCGCCTGGGCCCTCTGCGCCGGGATCTGGCCAGGATCATAGAGCAGGGAGACGGGGCGCTGCGGGATGAGGCCAGGCGCTTGGACAGCGAGATTTTGATCCGCCTCTCTGATCAACGTACGGCCTAGGCCTTCAGCCGCTGACCGGTTATGCTAGGGCAATGGCTAAAAATGAGCTTTCAGCCTCTCCTCGATCTCCGCCAGGCTCAGGCTCTCCTGCTCTCCTCCCCGCATTTCGCGAAGGGTGAGCTTTCCGCATTCAATTTCGTCCCGGCCCACAATTGCTACATAATCGGCACCGGATCCCGCTGCCGCCTTTATCTGGGCTCCCAGGCTGCGGCCCATCACATCCATTATCACCGGAAAGCTTTTTCGCAGATTTCTGGCTATGCCTGCGGCCTCTTTCTTGACATCCGGGGTGAATGCCAGATAGAGCGGAGCGCTGCAGATGCCGTCCATCTTTGCTATCTCCATGATCCGGTCAAAGCCCAGGCCGAAGCCCGTGGATGAGGTCTCCTTTCCTCCGAAGAGGCTGGCCAGCTCATAAGTCCCCCCTCCGCAGATCTGCCTCTGAGCACCGAGGCCCTGGGCATAGATCTCAAAGACAGTTCCAGAGTAGTATTCCAGGCCGCGCACGATCTCGAAGTCTATGGTAAAATCAACTTCATAGGCCTTGAGAAGATCGACCGTCTCCTCGAATTCAACCAGATTCAGCTCTGCCTCTACCTTCCGGCCCTCTCGCGCTGAATCCCGGCCGGATGGGACTGGAATCTGTGATGTTACTTCTTTGGAGAATTTGTCGTTGGAAGATGACCGGGAGAGATCTTGCGGCTCTTTATGCATCCTTAGATCATCGGCTATCTGGGCGGCTTGATTCATGGCCTGGTCTCCTTTGCTGTCGATCAGCTCTAGAAGGCCTAGATGGCTGCAGTCTATTTCTTCCAGGAGCTGTGCCAGGGCATCTCTCTCCTTCTTGTCTATCATCCTCATAACCGATGAGCGATGCTCTGCGTCGATCCTTCCCAAGATGCTGCGGATCAAACCCAGGTAGCCTATATGAATATCCCCGGAGATCCCCACGCTTTTCAGCATATCCTCGGCCAGAGCCACAGCCTCCGCCTCCGAGTCCGGCCTGGATCCACCGATGATCTCCGCCCCCATCTGCCAGAACTCCCTGTAGCGTCCTTTCTGTGGCCGCTCATAGCGGAAGCAGTTGCCGAAATACCACAGCCTCTGAGGCTTGGGGGAGTTTTGCAGCTCTGATACATACATGCGCATGACCGGGGCGGTAAGCTCCGGGCGCAGCGCCAGGTCTCTTCCGCTTTTATCCTTGAAGCTGTAGATCTCCTCAATCACCGAAGGTCCCGACTTTAATGTAAACAGATCCAGATGCTCGAAGGTGGGAGTGGCCACCTCCCGGTATCCCCAGCGCCTTAAAACATCCTGCATGGCCCCTTTAGCCTGGCCTCTTCTCTGCATCTCCTCTGGGAGAAAATCCCTGGTGCCTCTCGGTCTCTGGATGATCATAACGGCAGAAGCATTGAAACAAAATGCCCTTATAGTTTGTGATGGCCTTAAGCCGAGGCTACAGCACCGGATAAGGGCTTGTCCAGGCGGCAGCATAGATTATAGCCAGTAGGCCAGGTCAACTCATAAAATCAATAAATCGATAAACACAAAAAAAATAGGGAGAATGCGAGGCATAATTACTTCAGCTTCTCCCCCACCTCGGAGGGGCAGACGATTATCTGCACCGGTTTGATGATGATATTGGATATGGCCTCGGCACGACCACCCTCAGCGGTATTTAAAGCGGTTACGGAGACACCCTGGACATCTATCTTAAGATTATTTCCGAGCTTGCCCGCTTGAGCGGACATGGACTTGTAGGCAGAAATACCTGATATGTCCTCGGTGCCTATAGGGCTGGAATTTATGGCATTGTCCACGATCTTCTCCACGTCCTCTGTGGCAATTGAATCCCAGTCGATCTCTTCTTCCGACCAACTCTCCACCATCTCTGCTCTGTCACCGGTGACGCTCACTCCCAGGGAATTAACCAGACCCCTGGCATTGGGATCGCCGCTCTGCTGCTCATCGAAGACGACATCCCTTTCAGCCACGGAGTTGATGGCAGTCAGATCTGAGATCTGGCAGGATGGATCATCGGAGGACAGAGTAATGGACTGCTTGGTAGGAGGTGTCCTGGGGACAATATCCGAGCCGCCGAGCTGCTCACTCAAGATCAGGTTGAGCGAGGTGGTCTCCTTGAGCTTGCCCTGCAAATCCGGCAGGCTGGCATGCTCCGCACCACAGGCCGCCCCAATGAGAATGCTCATGCAAATAAAAGTAGCCCCCACCAGCATCCGGCCGGTGGGTTTCAGCTTGTTTTCCATTTAGCCTCCTCGGGGCCGGTTTCCAGACCCAAAGTTCAGCACTGATTGGTCACGATCTCTACGTTGTTAGTGGCTTTGGTAACTGCAGGGGGTACTCCTGGGCCAAACCCGGATGCGATCGCAGTTCTAGCTCCCACTTTCAGGTTCTCTATATTGACTTTATTGCCGCAGTCATTGCATCCGCCGCCCACAGGTGCACAGCAGTCGGTGGCTCCGGAGTCCTGGTTCTTCTTGATCTTCAGGTTATTCTCCGCGTTAGCTCTGCCAACCGCCAGCGCAAAATCGTTGCCGACCTGCAACTCATCAAGATTGACATCCACCTTGGCTGGGATGGTGAAAGCAGTATTTTCTGTCTCATAGATGCCCTGTCCCAGAACCTCGTCCCCACATATCGCCATAGCAGGGACCGCGAAGACGGCCAGCGCCATAGCCAGTGCAAAGATTATCTTTCTAATAGTCTCACCCCATAAACTCATGTTGAT
>CALMJN010000344.1 GCA_937864385.1 uncultured Methanosarcinales archaeon
GAGATTCGTGCTGGACAGAGGCATCCTGGATCAGGTGAGAAATCCTGGAAAAAGAGACGTCATTACTACTCTGGATGGGGTAAACCTCAAGGTTCAAGAGGGTGAGGTTCTGGGCCTCCTGGGACCAAACGGGGCAGGAAAGTCCACTTTGATAAAGATCCTGTGTACTCTCATACTGCCCTCGGAAGGAAATGCCTATGTAGGCGGCTTTGATGTGGTGAAGGAAGGCCAAAAGGTTAGATCATGCATAGGCTTCATCACCACGGATGAGAGGAGCTTTTACTGGAGGCTTTCCGGAAGAGAAAACCTGCAGTTCTTTGCCACTCTGCAGAATTTGCCCCAGTCAATCGCCAGGGCCAGAGTGGAGGAGCTATTGGATGTGGTCCGCCTTAAAAACCGGGCTGATGAGCCATTTCTCAATTACTCGGCAGGGATGAAGCAGCGCATGGCCATTGCCCGGGGCCTTTTAAATGATCCGGCCGTCCTTTTCATGGATGAGCCGACCAGAAGCCTGGACCCCGGTGCGGCGAAGAGCTTGAGGGACTTTATAAAAGAGCATATTGTTGAGGAGAAGGGCAAGACTGTCTTCATATCCACCCATCAGCTTGATGAGGCGGAGCAGCTTTGCGATAGAGTGGCAATACTGGATGAAGGACGGATAAAAGCAGATTCAAGCCCGGCGGATCTGAAGAGCCGCCTCCCGGCAGGCGGCAGCTTATGCGATGTCTTTACATTTTTTACCGGCAAGGATTTTTCAGAAGAAAATTCCAGTTCTTCTTCATTCTCCATGCCGGGATCAGGAAGAAGAAGACGAGGCCTGGGAATGGGAATGAAGAGAAAGGGATTCTGATGCTTTTTGAAAAGGCATTTTGGTTTGTAAAGAGGGGCTACCTCCTGCAGATGAGCTACAAGTTCGATTTCCTATTGAGATTGTTCTTCATGCTCTTCAATATATTGACTTATTACTTTATAGCCAAGATGATGGGAGATGCGGCTGCCCAGTACCTCGAGCCCTACGGTGGGGACTATTTCTCCTTTGTGCTGATAGGCATGGCCTTTTCCGGCTATCTCATGATCTCTCTGAGAAGCTTCTCCGAGAGCGTGCGCGATGAGCAGATGATGGGCACGCTGGAGGCCATGCTGGTCACGCCTACAAGGACCTCCAGCATCATCGCCCTTTCATCTCTCTGGAGCTTCATCTTCGCCTCCTTTCGGGTCCTGATCTATCTGCTGGTAGGAGTAATCTTAGGAGTGGATATGAGCCGAGCCAATATTGGCGGAGCGCTTTTGATATTGATTCTCACCATAATATGCTTCAGCAGCATAGGCATATTATCGGCCAGCTTCATCATGGTCTTCAAGCGGGGAGATCCCATAAATATGCTGCTCATGGGCACATCCGAGCTCTTCGGAGGCGTGCTATTTCCCATTGAGGTCTTCCCGACATGGCTGCAGAGCATATCCCATATCCTGCCCATAACTTACTCGGTAAACGGAATGAGGCATGCCCTGCTGCAGGCATACACTCTGGCAGAGCTGACTCCCGACATATTGACTCTGGTGCTTTTCTCTCTGGCACTGCTTCCCCTTAGCCTTTTCATCTTCGATAGGGCAGTGATGAAAGTAAAGGCGGAAGGCGGATTGGTTCAGTATTAGCGGGGCCAGATAAAATTTTTACATTATAAAGATAATTTACTTTTAGTATTAATAATTCCCTTTTCTTAACGAAAAGTCTTAAGTACTTTATTAGAATTAGCACTATTCGTTATTAGTTCGGAGTATAAT
>CALMJN010000345.1 GCA_937864385.1 uncultured Methanosarcinales archaeon
GAAGGACGCAAATGATCAAAAAATATGTATTCACAGCCTTGATTGCAGCCATAGCTCTGGCCTCGTCTGCGGGATTGGGGCAGGAGCCAGAAGAGCTCACCGTCTTCACCGCAGCCTCTCTGACCGGCGCTTTCGGGGAGATAGGTCAGTTATACGAGAACGAGACCGGCATGAGCGTGGCCTTCAACTTCGATGGCTCGCAGGCTTTGCGCACCCAGATTGAGAACGGGGCCTATGCCGACCTCTTTGCCTCGGCCAATAAAAGGCATATGAATGCCTTAAGGGACGGCGGACTGATAAACAATAGCAGCATGGTCGTCTTCACCAGGAACAGGATCTCGCTTATCATCCCCAGGGACAATCCCGCTAAAATCAACAACCTCAGCGATCTGGCCCGGCCCGGCTTGAAGATCGTCATGGGAACCAAGGATGTGCCGGTGGGAGACTACGCCCTGCAGATCATAGACAATCTGGGCAACGACTCTGCCTACGGACCGGATTACCGAGCAGCCGTCCTGGCCAATGTCATCTCCCAGGAGACCAATGTAAATTATGTGGTGACCAAGGTGGCTCTGGGAGAGGCAGATGTGGGATTTGCCTATGTCTCGGATATCACCGAGGATATGGCGGACAGAGTTGACAAGATCGACATTCCGGATGGATTCAATGTCATTGCTGAGTATCCCATCGCAGTGATGCAGGAATCAGAGCGTCCTGCCCAGAGCCAGGATTTTGTGAATCTGGTTACATCAGACAGAGGCAAGGCTGTCCTGGAGAGATACGGCTTTGCTCCGGCCTAGCCCGACCGGAAGCTCTTTCTTTTATGTGATCGTGGCCAGACCAACAGACAATATCGGGATCTTGAGATGACCGGGGACTCCAAAACGGCAGAGGGCGGCAGCTTTCGGGAGAGCGGCCTTGCCGAGCTGATCAACAAGGAGCATCAAGGCACCGGCAGGGCCGTCTCCCTCCCATGCCGCGGTAAGGATCTCGCCCTCAAAGCCAGCCTGGGGCTGCTTTTGGCCCTGGCCATGGCCTTCATCGCCCTGCCGGTTCTGGCTCTTTTCCTGAGAAGCCCCCTGCCGAGCATTGCCGAGGCCCTTCACGATCCGGTGGTAATAGACGCCCTGCGGCTCAGCCTCATGACATCGGGTATCACCACCCTGATTGTGGTGATCATGGGAACACCCATAGCTTATGTCAGCGCTCGCTTCAGCTACCCCGGAAAAGAGCTGGCCGACTCGCTGATAGATCTGCCGGTGATCATGCCCCCCGCCGTAGCCGGCATCGCCCTGCTCATGGCCTTCGGCAGGATGGGTCTGGCAGGCCATTATCTGAGCACCTTTGGAATAAGCATAGCCTTTACCACCCTGGCCGTTATCCTGGCTCAGGTCTTCGTCTCCTCTCCCTTCTACATCCGCCAGGCCAGGACCAGCTTCGAGGATGTGGATATCACCATGGAGAATGCCGCCCGGACCCTGGGTGCCTCCCGAACTCGCACCTTCTTTTATGTCATACTTCCCATAGCCATGAACGGCCTGCTCTCCGGTGCCATAATGGCCTTTGCCCGCTCTCTGGGCGAGTTCGGCGCCACCATTATGTTTGCCGGAAACTTCCAGGGCCGCACCCAGACCATGCCCCTGGCCATCTACACCGCCATGCAGGGCGATCTGGATGTGGCCCTCTGCATCTCCATAATCCTGGTGGCCTTCTCCTTTGCCGTCATCGTCCTGGTCAAGGTCCTCACCCGGCGGGTGTACAAGAGATGCTAGAGATCGATATTGAGAAGAGGCTGCGGGATTTCGATCTGCATCTTTGCCTGGATGTAAAGCAAGGCCAGACCATGATGCTGGTGGGAGACAACGGCTGCGGCAAGACCACCCTTCTCAATCTCATCGCCGGCCTGGACCGCCCCGACCGGGGAAGGATTGCTCTGGATGGCAGGTCTCTTTTTGATTCCGATCTGGGAATCGATCTGCCTCCTGAGGCCAGAGGAGTAGGATATGTCTTTCAGAGCTATGCCCTGTTCCCCCACATGAGCGTCTACGATAATGTGGCCTTCGGGCTGCGGGCCAGGAAGATTCCGTCGCAGGACATAGACCTCCGGGTAAAGAAGCATCTAAAAGAGGCTGACCTGTGGGAGGTCCGGCGGGCCAAGGCGGCTGATGTATCCGGGGGCCAGAAGCAGAGAGTGGCCCTGGCCAGGGCCCTGATCATAGAGCCGAAGCTGCTTTTATTGGATGAGCCTCTCTCTGCCCTGGATGTCAGAAGGCAGGCGGCCATGAGAGCGGAGCTCCGGGAGACCATTCGCGCCTGCGGCGTTCCCTGCATCATAGTCACCCATGACCTGAGGGATGTCGTCTCTCTGGGGGATAATGCCTGCCTTCTGGAGAAGGGTAGGGTGGCCATGCGGGGAAGGGCGGAGGATGTGGCAGGCTGGGGAGCGGATCAGGAATAGAGCGGCTTGAGCTATAAGCCAGGATCTACTTTTTCCAGAACTCCGGCACCAGCATTACCAATGCGGTCACTATCTCCAGCCTGCCGATCCACATACAAAGGAAAAGCAGCATCTTTCCCGCTGGATGAATCTCGGCAAAGCTCAATGTAGGCCCTACCATGCCTAAGCCGGGACCGACATTGCCCAGTGTGGCGGCCACCGCGGAGAGGACGGTTTCTATGGTCATGCGCGGATCATGGTAGGAGATGATGGCCAGAAGCAGCGAGGCCTGGGCAAAGATGATGATATACATGGCTACGAATATGTTGCTGGGCCGCAGCATCTCGTCCTTGACCGATATGCTTCCCAGACGGAGTGGAATCACTGCTTTGGGATGAAGCACATGGCGCAGCTCCCGGTATCCGCTCTTTAAAACCAGCAGTATCCTCACCACCTTTATCGCCCCTCCGGTAGATCCGGCACAGGCCCCTATGATCATGAGCAGGAGCAGGATGGATTTGGCTGCCGCCGTCCACTGATCAAAATCGGTGGTGGCAAAGCCGGTGGTTGTCATGATGGAGACGACGTGAAATCCGGCCAGCTGGATCTTGCGGAATATATCCCCCTCCAGGCCGCCCCAGAGAACTATGGCCGCGGTGGCAGCCAGGAGGATCAGGCTGTAAAAGCGAAACTCAGGATCTCTGAAGAGAGCCTTTCGATCGGAGCTGAGGGTCTTATAGTGCAGAGCAAAGTTGGCCCCGGCCAGGAAACAGAAGAGGGTGATGATGGCATCGATTTTCCAGCTCCCATAAGCCATGATGCTCGATGCCTGGGGCGAGAATCCCCCTGTGGCCATGGAGGCGAAGGTATTGCAGAGGGAGTCGAAGAGGGGCATCTTGGCCAGATATAAGAGAACGATCTCTGCTGCGGTCAAGAGGATATAGACCACCCAGAGCACACGGGCTGTCTGTTTGATCCTAGGGGTCAGGGTATCCTTGTCCGGGCCGGGCACCTCCGCCCGATAGAGCTGGCGGCCGGCCACACCCAGGCGGGGAAGTATGGCTACGAACAAGAGGATTATTCCCATGCCCCCCAGCCACTGGGCGAAGGACCTCCAGAATAATAGCCCCATATAGCTCTTATCCGGGCTGCTGCTTATCTGGAGCATGCTGCTGTTGGCGGCCAGGCTCCGCAAGCCAAGCTCGATATGATGAGATAAGCTGCCTGCGGCCAGAGTGGAGTTGATTATCCAGTATCCTTGCGCATTTGATTCCGTCAGTATGGATGAGCCGGTGGTGGTGAAGGCGGACATGGACTCGAAGAGGCCGTCGATGAGGCTGGTTCCCAAAAAGACATAGGGCATAGCCCCGAAGAAGGCCGCACCAAGCCAGCCCAGGGAGACAAGGGCAAAGGCCTCTTTCACTCCCGGCTCCTCTTTTGTGGAGAGCCTCATCAGAACTATGGCCGTTACTAGGGTGAGCAGGGAGGTCAAGGCAAAAGCGATAACGCCTCCCGTCTCTGAATAGTATGCAGCAACAGCACCGGGAACCAGCATCAAGACCGCCAGGATCTTGAGGAGGGATGCGAATAGACCCAGAAATACCCTGAATTTCATCGAACAATGCCTGCCCAAGAAGGATTGGCATCCTCCGTTAGGCTCGATCCTTCCTAGCTATTGATATAAATAAGGTATCCTCGGAAGAAATTGCAGTCCTCAGGAGATGAACTCCTTCTTCACCTTGGATATGACATGGGGCATGGACATGACCAAGATGCGATCCCCCGCAGCAGCCCTGAAATCCTCGGTCGGCACCTCCGGCACACCATCTCTTATCACCAGGCCGACCAGGGAGTCTTTGGGCAGCTCCTTGGAGAGGACCTTTCCAATGATCTTGGCCTTGGGCCGGACCACAAAGTCCACCAGCTCCATCCTCTCGTCGCTGAGGGTGATCACCTCTTCGCCCCCGATCACCCTCTGCAATACGGCATCTGCAGTGACCTGGCCGGGGCTCACCGCTCGGTCCACGCCCACCATCTCAAAGAGCCTGATGTAGGCGCTGCGGTTGACACGGGATATGATCTTCTTGGCCCCCAGCTGTTTGGCCAGAAGGGCGCAGAGCAGGTTCTTGTCGTCCTGGCCGGTTACGGCAAAGACCACATCCATCTTGCCCGCCTCCTCTTCTCGCAATAGATTCAGATCGGAGCCGTCGCCGTTTAGGATCATGGTGCCGGCAAGCCTGTCCGCTATCTCGGCACAGCGCTCTGGGGATTTTTCGATGAGCTTTATGTCCAGCCCCATCTTCTCCAGCCTCTGGGCCAGGTAAAAGCCCACCATCCCGCCGCCCACGATCATGACCCGTTGAGTTTTGCGTGTCTCATGTAGGATCTGCCTTAAGTCCGGCAGGACCCTGGTATCGCAAAGGATCAGCAGATGGTCATTGATCTTGACGGTGTCCTCTTTTTTGGGGATGGTTATCTCTCCCTTCCGGTTTATGGCCACAATTCTGCAATTATTGGGAAGGCAGACACTCTCCAGAGGACCCTCCAGGTTCATATGCTCGCCCACCTTGAATTCGATAAGCTCAACCAGCCCCCGGCCAAGCTCCCTCTCCATGAGCAGAGAGGAGAAAGAGAGGGCTCTGGCCATATCCTCAGCCATGGCCAGCTCCGGACAGATCATATAGCTTATGCCTATCTCCTTTCGATCCTGAACCGGCTGATCGATATATTCTGGATTGCTCACCCTGGCGATGGTCTGGCTCACGCCCAGATGGGCGGCTATGGTGCAGGTGATGACATTCACCTCATCATTGCCTGTCACCGCCACCACAATATCCGCCTTCTTTACTCCCGCCTCCAGGAGCAGGCGGGCATTGGCGGAGTTGCCCTGCAATACCTTAACATCCATATCCTGCAAACGGGCGCAGGCGGCGGGGTCCTTGTCTATTACTGTGACATCGTGATCGGAATAAAGCTCGCTGGCGATGAGAAAGCCCACCTCGCCTGCTCCGGTGATGAGAATGCGCATATAATTCCCTGCAAACCTCGAATCTAGATAAAGAACACGGCATCATCTCTGGCTGGCTGAATGAGAACAGTATTTAATCTAAGACTCCAGTGATCTTCTCCAGATGACCGAGATCCGCGACCCGGTGCATGGCTATATCCGGCTGGATGGACTGTCTTCCGAGCTGGCGGACACGCCCCAGATGCAGCGGCTGCGCTGGATCAGGCAGCTGGGCCTGGCCAGTCTGGTCTACCCCGGAGCCAATCACACCCGCTTCGAGCACAGCCTGGGAGCCTACCATCTGGCCGATCTCCTCTCCCGCCAGCTGGGCCTGGAAGAAGAGGAGAGTCGGACGGTATGCGTAGCAGCTCTTCTGCACGACCTGGGCCACGGACCCCTCTCCCATGCCACCGAGGCGGCACTGGAGCCATTCATCCGAAAGGAGCACGAGAGCATCATGGACCTGCTCAAAAGAGGCGAGATCGGGGACGTCCTTTCCGATCACGGCCTTATGGCCACAGACATCCAGAAGGCCGTAAACGGCTCCGGCCTGGGCCAGATCGTCAGCGGGGAGATAGATGTGGACCGGATGGACTATCTCCTCCGCGATGCTCATTACACCGGAGTGGCCTACGGGGTGATCGACAGGCTGCGCCTGCTGCAGAAGATGACCTTGCATGAGGGAAAGCTGGTGGTGGAGGGGGGAGGAGTCTCCGCCGCCACATCCATGCTCATCTCCCGGCTGCTGATGCACCCCTCTGTCTATTATCATCATGTCTGCCGCATATCGGAGTGCATGATCGCCGCCGCCATCCGGCGAGCCATAGATGAGGGTGCCAGCCCCGCCGCTATCCGGGCCATGGATGATATGGAGCTCTTCGCCTTTTTAGCAAGCGCGGGAGGCTATGCCGCGGAGATGGCGGAGCGCATCCGGTCGCGCCGCATATTCAAGAGGGCGGTCTATGTGGGACTGGAGTGCCTGGACCCATCACTTCTGCGCATCAATGAGAAGATCCTCACCTCGGAGATCGCCCATGAGGCGGGAGTGGAGGCCGACTATATCCTGCTGGACAATCCCGCCCTGCTGAATGAAGATCCCTATGACAGCGGATGGATTGCCGTTATTTCCATTGAGGATTCTGAAGAGCTTACGCTGTTGCTTTCCGCTGATGAATACGGAGACACTCTAGGCGAGTTCGACTGAATTACGGCTGAAAGTCGTCAGCTTGTCTCCGTGTTTAGCGGGACGGTATCGGATGAGAAAACGTGTCCCTTCGTGTCGGACAAATCAGTTACGCAAATTGCACACCCCTGTTCACGGCATTGCAAGATAATTTTGAC
>CALMJN010000346.1 GCA_937864385.1 uncultured Methanosarcinales archaeon
GAAGAATTCAGATTCTCGATTATCCCGGCAACAGTCTTGTTCTGTGATGCGTTGAAGGATTCAGGCTTTACATTTTTATAATTTTAATTTCCATTATTATGTTGATGATGTGGGGCCGAATACCAGGAAGCTCCTTTACCGCGCTGCGCTCATCGATATTTCAGGTAGCTTCAACCATGACCACGACTGGTTTTGTGAATAACTTCGATTATGATGCCTGGTCTATGGCAGCAAAGGTCATTTTGATACTTCTGATGATGATTGGGGGCTGCACAGGATCGACTGGCGGGGGAATAAAAGTGGGACGGGTGCTCATAGTTTTAAAATACACCTATAACGAGTTGATGCGAAGCCTTCACCCCAAGGCGGTCATGGTCGTAAAGATTGGAGATAAGATGGTTAAAGAAAATACCGTCAAGTCAGTACTTCTGTTCGTGCAGTTATATATATTGATTTTCATCTTCGGAGTGTTGGCCTTTGCCATCACTGAGGCGTCAAATCCTCAGTTTAATTTCCTTTCTGCTATTTCCGCTACAGCATGTTGCTTAGGAGTTGTTGGCCCTGGCTTTGGCGTGGTAGCCCTGGACTTTACCGGAGTCTCAGAAGCAGGCCGAGCTTTGGGTTTTTTCTTCATGTACATCGGACGCCTGGAGATTCTTCCCGTGATATTGATGTTCCTGCCGGAAACATGGAAAAGATAGCATCTTCGTGCCTGGCAGAACCATGAACTGATCGCTATAACCCCTTATGGGCCAAGGATGTACTCCTTCCCTGCCCTGGGAGAAGAACATCGCACAGGTCAGGCCATATACAGGTCAAGCCATATACAGGTCAAGCCCTATATCTACACAGATGTTTCCATCAACAAGCATCTGCAACGGCTGAAAGAAAGAGGAGAAGACCCGGATGACTATAGAAGCATATGGTATTACTACTAGAGGCCGGCCATGACGGCACGACCAAGGCCGGAGATCTCCTTTTTAATCGGCTAGCTCGTCAGCCATTCCGTCAGGATTTCCATGCCTCTCAAGGTCTCCTCGCAATGAGCCTGAATGAACTCTGCAGGCAGCTCATGATGAATTGCTATGGTCTCGCTGGCCGCCAGGGACTTTGATCCTGAAAAATTGATGTACGAGATCCTTGCCGTAAGCTCCTCGCAAGGTCTCTCGAATACCCTTCCCGGAAGCATGGCCACTGCAGTTTCCTGAAATAGTTTTTCGCAGAGCTGCTTTGAAGTCTTTATATTCTTTTTTGCCAGTTCTCTGGCAAAAGGAGAAAAATCAGGAAACATATAAAAAGCCCCCTCAGGCGAATGCAGCCTCACCCCCGCATCGCTCAGCATACGGTAGCATTTCTGACCCAGTACGGATAGAATCCGTCTGGCATGCCACAGATACCTCTCGATTACCATCGATCCCCGGAAAGCCTCTATGGCAGCATACTGGATTGGCGCGCTGACGGAGGTGTACGTCTCACTGGCGACGGCAGCCATGGCATCCATCAGCCAGTCCTGGCTCTGAGGAAAGGTGAATGTCCCCAGTCTCCAGCCGCCTGCTCCGCACCATTTGGAGAGGCCGGAACTTATTATCGTGCCTTCCGGATAGAAGCGAGCCACAGAAACGTGGCCACCCCGGTGATGGAGCTGGCCATAAATCTCATCCGAGAGAAGGATGAGCTCATATTCTCTGGCAACTTCTGCTATCTCTTTGAGTTCATTTGCTGTGTAAGTGAGGCCGTCAGGATTGCCGGGATAGTTGAGAACCAGCAGTCTAGGTCTATAGGTATCCTTTTCCCCTTCCAGCAGCTCGGAGAGCCGATCGGCGCGAATATGCCATTTATCCTCAAATGAGGTATGCAGCAAGCTCACTCTCTTTCCTAGGATCTGGGCCTGGGGCACATAAGAGACCCAGCATGGTGTGGGCACAATTATCTCTCCGTAAAAAACCAGTTGGAGCAGAAACATAAGCTCTTTTGATCCCGGACCGACCAGAACATAGTCTGCATTTGCCTCCACCAGATCTTTCTGACGGTGAAATCCGGCCACGGCCTCTTTGAGGGGAAAGAGACCCTTTACAGGGAGGTACTCTTTTTCATGAGCATGAAGCCTCAGAGCCTCCACAACAGGAACGGGTACAGGAAATGGAGATTGGCCGAGTCCAAAGTTATAGACTTTCTCTCCTCTGCTCTGCATTTGCTTTACTCTCTCATTGATGGCCAGTGTGGGAGACTCGCTCAGGCCACGAATATTGATGTTCAAGCTGACATGCTTTTGCAGGGTCATCCTGGATTCTCCTCGTTTTGAGTTCCAGATATGTTAGCCATTGTTTATAAAATGGACTTATAAAACTAAATAATATCCCCCAAATATTGGCCCAAAATATTAATATTGGCCACTTTATTGTTTTACAAGT
>CALMJN010000347.1 GCA_937864385.1 uncultured Methanosarcinales archaeon
CCTATTGTCCAAGAAACACGTCAATCAGAAACGCATATCTAAACGGCCTCTGCCTTGATGGGAACAAAGGATGCATCCTGAAGGGTCTTGGAAGCAAAGAGAAGACAGGCATAGATGTCGTCTTTCTCCAGGCCTGGATACTCCACTAGGATCTCCTCTATGCTAGTCCCGTGTGCCAGGAGCCCGAGAACGTACTCCACGGTGAGCCTTGTGCCCCGGATGACTGGTTTGCCTACCATCACTTTGGGATTTATGGCAATCCGATCGAGAAGGTCTTCATTATCCACGAAGATGCTATTGGGGGCTCTTTTGATATAAATGTGAGGATTGATCAAAAAATAGAGAGGAAAATCAGCCCCTAATCGCCCCCCTTCCCGCTGCCAGTGCCCCTTCCTATCTCATAAAACAAGAGGTTGATTAGAATTGCCGAAATAATAGACACCGGACTATGACAACAATAGCCATCCCGAGCGATGTTCTCAATTCAATGAAGATTCCCCGGAGCGATCAGGAGCATGTATTGAAGCTCGAATTGGCTCTCGCCCTTTACCAGAGGGGCATTCTGGCCATGGGCCCGGCCCGGCGGCTGGCAGATATATCAAAACGGGAGTTTCTCGGAGAGCTGGGAAAGAGAAAGATCGAGCGGCACTACACTGTGGAGGAACTGGAGGAGGACGTGGCCTTTGCCAAAGGCGGTCTGTAGCACTTGATGTCCACTATCTCTATCATGTCTCCTTTTGCCTAATCTGACTGCCCTGAAATTCTGATTGCAGCCTCAGTTACCACCACGAATCGGCCAGATAAATCCGATTCAGGGAGGAAAAGGACCTTTTTCATCATAGAGATCTTTTTGGATGGGGTGCAGTATCCGCCGCGAAGCAGAATAATGCCGCAATGAGGTAATTTCATTCGAAAAACCATATCTCCAAAATCTTTGTCCATCGTTACAACTATGCGCCCTTCTGAGCAGGCCTTTTCCAGTATGCTTTCGTCTTCCCAGCCCCGGCAATCCTCAAAAGCAGAGATTGCGTCGTAATTGTTTTCACGAAGCCAACGCACGACGGAAGGACCCACGCACTCGTCAACCAGTAAACGCATCTTAGACCTCTCG
>CALMJN010000348.1 GCA_937864385.1 uncultured Methanosarcinales archaeon
TTCAAAGAACTGATTGGCCGAATCAAACTGATCAATGAAGGCTGCTGCCGAAAGAATTGTCTGGCAGTATAGCGGCCAAATGCCCCGTGGCGTTCTGCGAATCTTACCCCTTGGTTTGATTTCTTTAACTATCTGATCAAGAACTGCTTCCCAATCATCTTCGTACCTGTCCAATACCGCCTCTGGATTGAAACCAAATAATATCGGCGCCAGCTTATCTACGCCACCAATTGCTCTCCCAATGACGCCTGCCTTCATGTGTGCAGTCTGGGCAGAATTAAGTAGTCGTTGATAAAGTTCTTCCTTTGACGTGGGTCTAGGATTAAGCGATAATGGATTCAGGTATTTTTCAATTAGTGCCTGCGTCACTCCCGTTATATTCAGTCCGGGCAAATAGCCCTTAGCTAATTCATAAGCTCTCCGATCAATCTCTGGGGTTGCTTTCATTCCTTTCCATCCTCGTATGTCGATTTGATATCCTTGCTAAGTAGCTCGCCAGCATCACCGGCCCATCGAATCCGCCCCTGGCCCGGCTGGAGTCCACGAAGATCCGGTCCATCAGCACCGGCGCACCATAAGACTCTACGGCCTACAAAAGGAGCATGGCTCCTTAAAATAAGGTTCCCTTCTGGCGTTCGCCTCTTGCAGCAGCTCCCCGATCCTGCCGCAGTCGCAGGAGTCAATAGCCACAAGGTTGTCGCTTCGCAGCAAACAGGGCTTGATCTTTCCGTCTGATGTCACCCGGAGCCGGTTGCAGTTGGCGCAGAACTCGGTGTTGTCCATGGGCCGCACTATCTCCACCTCCGCCCCATCCAGGAGGTACTTCTTTCGCCGGTGCATCTCGCGGGTGCGGATAGAGTCTGCCTGGGCCGCCAGCCGGGCCTCGATGGCGTCTATATCCCCGGACAGCCCCCAGCCTTGCAGGTCCAGGAGCTGGATGAGCTGGGCGATGAGGCCCTTATCCCGGCAGAAGTCGATTATGGCCGGGATCTCCGCCTCATTCTGCTTTAAAACAACCACATTGAGCTTGATGGGCAGCAGTCCCGCCCCGGCGGCGGCATCCAATCCCTGCAGGACCCTCTCCAGGTCTCCCTCCCGGCCTTTGGTTATGGCCCGGTAGGTCTGCGGCTGGAGCGAGTCCAGGCTGACATTGACCCGGTCCAGACCGGCCCGAACCAGCTCATCGGCCTGCTGGGCCAGATATATGCCGTTGGTGGTGAGCGAGATCTTCATCTGCTGCGGCATTTGGGCGATCAGGCCGGCCAGGCCCCGTCGCAACAGGGGCTCGCCTCCTGTGAGCTTGATGGATCGCACGCCAAGCGCCGCCGCCGCCCGGGCCACGCCCACCACCATCTCATCGGAGATCTCGCCGTTGGGCTCTACCTCGCCCTCATGGTGGCAGTAGAGGCAGCGCAGGTTGCAGCGAGAGGTGAGTGCAATCCGTAGGCCAGTGACCTTGCGGCCGTAGGGGTCCACCATTATGCCCGGCATCAGGATGCAGCTAGTGTCTCTGCTAGTATTAGAACTCAATCAGTCGAAGGGTGGGAAAGCCTGCACCGGCAGCCCAAACTGAAAAGCGCAGATGAGAACGGAGATGAGACGGGAGAGACAGCATGGCCTTCTCAATATTCTATCTCTCCCAGGCTCTTCTTGAGATGGGAGAGGAGGATCATGGCCACGATCATGCAGATGGCCAGAGCGGAGAGCAGCTCCTCCCAGGACTGGCCGGGCCTGGTTACAACCTGGATTATGCCCCCGGCGAGCAGGGTGAGCATGGCTGTGGCTATGACCGAGACCAGCATGGACCAGATGACCGAGCCCACCTCATAGCGCTCGAAGAAGGAGGCAGAGAGGACAAAGCATACCGCGGCCAGGATGAGGATTATGGAGAGGGGCAGTGGAGGGCCGCGGTGGAAGAACTGAATCAGCCCCTGGGCCAGGGCGATCATGGTCAATGAGAGCAGCCCGGAGGCGAGAAAGGCCTTGAGGATGTAGTTTGATCGAAGAGGCAAGGAATGGAACCCCGAGCTTTATATGACTGGATTGAATATAAACATTGTGTATAATCCCCGCCGATTCTTCTTGGCCGCAATATAGGGACGGCTCGAATGATATCCGCTATTCTATGGGCCAGCCTTGCCGCCCTCTCCGATAGATCTTTGGGCGTGGTGACGGGCTGGGGGCGGCTTTCCAGAAAGAGCTGGAGAAGCTCGAGCGTCTCATCGATGCCTTTTTTGTCCGGCTGGATACGGTCACCCTTTCCTATCCGGCCCAGCCGGGCGCGCTGCCGCTCCGCCCCGTCCACAAACCAGCGAAACTCCAGGTAGTCGGTCAAGATCAGATTGGGCAGAGACCTCTTGTACCGATCCAACTGATCCGAATCCTCCGCTTCGTCCAGAGATTTGCCCAGGTCCTTGGTCTCCACATAGCCAACGGTGAAGCCATCCCGGCGCAAGACGAAATCCGGCGCTCCGCACTCCACCCGCTTGGGCTCATTGGTGGCTCGAATCCCACCATCCAGAGCCTCGATGAGCTTCTTCAAAGCCGGGCGGTGGGTGTGCTCCGTAGCTTTTCCGGTCTTGAACTCCCTATCGATCTCCGCCAGATACGACTTTATGACATCACTCATTGCGAAATCACCGGATGCTGAAGGTGGCCAGCTTTCTGGAAAAGATGTTATGATCATCCATCAAAAGGATTGCTATGGCAAACAGAAAATCGTCCCGCAGAAAAGACCTGACCTATTGCTCGCGGCAACAGATCATAGTAAATCTTGCAGCTCTTCGAGGTCTATGTCAGCATCCCTTAAGATAGCGTGCAATGTGCCTTTGCGAATGTCTTTGCTATGAAATGGAACAACTGCTATTCTATCCGTTTGCCTGTTGTAGTAATAGTAATGGCTCCCTTTAACTCTTATCAACCCAAATCCAGCCTTCTCCAGTGCCCTGGCTAGCTTTTGGGGTGTTAGCACGGGAAGCTTAGGCATGAGCCTCAACTGAGACTGTGTACTCTAATACCTCGTTATCTGTTGGAATGTCTTTTCCCAACTCCATTAGAGTCTCTATGTAGCCTTCGATAGCCTCTTTGGCCATTTCAATAGCTTCATCCACCGTCTCACCAAAGGTAATACATCCTGCCAATGCAGGAACTATTACCGTATATCCGCCTTCCTCTTCTTTTTCCAGCCGGATTCTATAATTGAGGTTTTTCATCGCATACCTTAGTGCTGTTTTGCTTATTGAATCTTTAGGCCATCATTGGCATCAAAGCCAATATTCAATCCCTTAAGAGATCATCTCTATTTAGTCCTGTCCGCATGCCATCGTCCTACCTATCATTTATCTTTCCCCTTCTTCAATCCCCATCCAGCAGCCGGTCGAGCCGGTATCAGGCAGCGCCCGCCTGGGCCGATGAGATCCTCCCGCCCGGCCATCCTTAATCCCTCTTTGACCAGATCGTAGTTTCTGGGGTCCCGGTAATGCAGCATGGCCCTCTGGATCCTCTTCTCCCTGCCCCTGGGCACATGCACCGGCTTGAGGGTGAAAGGATTCAGGCCGGTGTGGTACATTGTCGTAGACACGGTCATGGGGGTGGGGGTGAAGTCCTGCACCTGCTCGGTATAGAGATGTGCCTCTTGCAGATACTGGGCCAGTTCAATCATATCCCCCACGGTGCAGCCGGGATGCCCGGACATGAGATAAGGCAGGATGTACTGCTTTCGTCCCGATTCCCCGGTCGCAGCGGAGAAACGCTCCCGGAATGCGTCCAGCACCTCTCTGGAAGGCTTATTCATGCATTCCGTCACAGATCGGGAGATATGCTCCGGCGCTATCTTGAGATGCCCTGAGACATGATGCCGGCATATCTCTTCCAGATAGGGTGAGCTGTCCGCCATTATCAGGTCGTGCCTGATTCCGGAGGAGATGAAGACCTTCTTCACCCCGGGAACCTCTCTTATGCGGCGCAGCAGCTCCACCTGGCGGGAGTGGTCCTTGTCCAGGCTGGGGCAGTCCGCCGAGCAGAGCTTGTCCGGGCATGCTCCATTTTTCCATCGGGGGCAGGACAGGGAGTACATATTGGCCGTCGGCCCACCCACATCGGATATGATCCCGGCAAAGCCCTTCATCCCCACCAGCTTCTTAACCTCTCTCAGTATGGACTCCTGGCTGCGGCTCTGCACAATCCTGCCCTGATGGTGGGTCAGGGCGCAGAAAGAGCAGGAGCCGAAGCACCCCCGATGGCTGGTGATGGAGAAGCGCACCGGCTCGATAGCTGGTATCCTCTCCCGGTAAGAGGGATGAGCCGCCCTCTGGAAGGGCAGCTCATAGATCCGGTCAAGCTCTTCGCTTTTCAGCGGCCGGGCGGGTGGATTCTGGATGATGACCGTCTTGGGGTGGGGCTGGACCACGCTGCGGCCATGAAAGGGATCCTGCTCCTGATAATGCAGGGCAAAGGCCCGGGCGTACTCCCGCCTGTCCCCCGCTACCTGAGCGAATCCCGGAATCTCCAGCTCATCATCGCCCTTGGCCCGGCCTTTCCATCGGGCCACCTCCTCCTTGACCGCAGTGCCGGCCACATCTTTGATCTCAGAGATCCTCTGTTCCTTCTCCAGCCTCCGGGCCACCTCCCGCAGGGCTTTCTCCCCCATGCCGTAGATGATCATATCCGCCGGGGCATCGGCCAAAATTGATTGCCGCACCGAGTCCGACCAGTAATCATAATGGGCAAAGCGGCGCAGGCTGGCTTCGATCCCACCAAGGATGACCGGCACCCCGGGAAAGAGGGAATGAGCCAGGTTAGCATATACGATGGCCGCCCGGTCCGGCCGGAGCAGGCGGCCGCCCGGCGAGTAGACATCAGAGCTTCTCCGCTTCAGGTTGGCTGTGAAGTGGTTGACCATGGAGTCCACATTGCCGGAGGATATGCCCAAAAACAGTCGCGGCTTGCCCAGGCGCAGGAAGTCCTCCTTTTGGCCAGGCTGGGCGATGATGCCCACGCTGTAGCCGGCATCCCAGAGCACCCGGCCCACAAGGGCGGCGGAAAAAGAGGGATGGTCGACATAGGCGTCTCCGCTGATGAGTATGACGTCCAGCTGATCGATGCCCTGCTTTTCTGCCTCCGACCAGAACATGGGCAGGAAGGCTGGCTGCGCTATCATGCTTTATAGTAAGGGGTCAAGGCGGCCATAAAGCCTTCCCAGGGCTCCAGGGTAATGAGCCAATCGTCCAGGCAAGATCGAGAGCCCAATGACCCTGGCTTGGGCCACCCTGGACAAGTTTTAAGGATCAGTAGTGAGATAGAAGCATAGTGGGAAGGGCAATGAATCAGGGATTGAAATTTTCAAGCATGCTGGCCTTGGCCATGCTCTTATCATTTTCCATGGTCCAGGCAGCATCAATTGAGGTCAGGCCGGGAGAGAGCATACAGGCGGCGATAGATCAAGCCGGAGCTGGAGACGGCATACTGGTTTTAAGCGGCGCCTACCAGGAGAGCCTGAATATAACCAAGCCGCTGTCTCTGATCGGCATCGGCCATCCCCAGATCGATGGGGGGTCCGCCGATAGCGCCGTTCTCCTTTATGCCGATGGGGTGAGCATCTCCGGATTTGATATCAAGTCCACAAGGCGCACGGGCATCTACGTTTTCTCGGATGGGAATGTCCTCCAGAACAATACCCTCAGCGGCTGTCTGGACGGCATCTTTCTGGATGGCTCCAACTTTAACCACATCGCCTCCAATGATATCAACAACAATACCGCCGGCATCTTTCTATTCTCCTCAAACGGAAATGTCATTTCCAACAACAGCATCCGAGACAACCACATCTATGAGGAGAGCGATTGCGGCATCGCCCTGGTCTGCTCGAGCGGCAATACGATCCGCTACAACCATCTGACCAACAACGGCGATTCATCTCTAACCCTGCGCTCATCGGTCAACAATACCATCCTTGCCAACCACCTCAGCTCAAACGACTGGTACGGCATATCCCTCGCCGAATCCAGCAACAACAACCGGATTGAGAAAAACAATGCCTCAGAGAACAAAGGCGCCGGCATATACCTGGACAGCTCGCAGGAGAACATCATCAAAGACAATTCCGCCTGGAACAACTCCCGGGGCATATTGCTCTCCTATGACAGCAATGACAATCTCCTGCAGGGCAACCGTCTCGCCTCCAACGGCAAGGGCGTGAATCTGGCCAGTCATAGCAGCAACAACACCATCGAGAATAACACGGCGATAAAGAACGGATACGGCATCTATCTATCTATCCTTCTCCTGTGGCTGGAATGCCGTATTCGCCAATCGTCTCATCGACAACGACTACAATGCCTATGACCTGGGAAAGAACAATCGCTGGGACAACGGCACGACCGGAAATAGCTACAGCGGACTGGGAGAGACGTATTACATTCCGGGGGGAACGGCTGTGGACAGGCACCCCATGGCCGAGGCCCGGATCTGACGGATTGTTCAGTTCAGGCCCTTTTCCATCCCTGGAAAAAAAGAGGAAGCGGTAGGAGGCAGCAGCCGCAAGAGCTTGGCCTGCAGGCCCCCCCGGCCATGCTCCGGCAGATCCTCCTAAAATGATCTGATCCGCCTCAGATGAACTTGGGCCGCTCGGAGAGCATCATTGATAGGGGCAGTCTGCGCCAGGGCTTGCCCGCCGTCTCAGCAGAGACTCTGGCCTTTAGATCCGCCGGGCTCATCTTGACCTTGGCCGGAGACTTTGGCGTCGACTCTGCCCTTACAGTCACAGTCAGCTCCCCCGAGGCCAGCTCCTCATCGCCTATAACCGCCACATAGGGTATCCACTCCCGTCCCGCATCGCGGATTTTCTTGCCCACCGTCTCATCGCGATCGTCGATATCTGTGCGCAAGCCGAGCTCTGAGGCGATCTGCTGAGCCCTGGCCTGATGCCTCTCCGCCACAGGTATGATTCGCACCTGGGTGGGGGAGAGCCAGGTCTCGAGCATGGGCAGTTTTCCCTCTTCGGAAAGTCGGGC
>CALMJN010000349.1 GCA_937864385.1 uncultured Methanosarcinales archaeon
ATTGAAACTCGCTCATGGCATGGGCAGCCGCCAACTCGTATTGATGTCCGAGGGCGACTTCCACGAAAACAAGGATTGAAACTGACTTCTCTTCTAATGAAGTCTCATTCTATTCTGTCCGAGGGCGAGTTCCAAGAAAAAAAGTTTTGCGCTGTTGGGTGCCTGGCATCCTGCTATATGAGGCCTAAGCCAGGTGTCCACTTAGAGTAGCAATCAGAAATATCAATGCAGATATGATTATGGTATAAAAGCCTGCATCCTCGGATGTAATCGATCCCTTTACTTCCATGTCATGCCCAACCAAGGGTGGTTCAGTGTGTATGTAGCCAGCCATATCCATTTCCTGTAGCGCAGATGTCTCTTTTAGAGAACTGCTATACAGAGTCGAACTCGGCATTGCTTTTATTTAACCTTTTCCTTCAAATATACGATTAATTACAGAAATATTTATCTTATAGTTTTTGAAGTCAGAGTAATTGCCCCTTAATTGGCAAATCACTTTTTGTTGAATTGATAATTTTGTTAAATACCTTTTTTGCCATTTGGCATTTTTCCTCTAAAATTTCAACTCGAAATACAGGCAAAGAGGATCAATCATCGGTCAGGGTCCCTCTTTCGCATCCGAGACATCTTTGCTATATTCGGTCAGGAGGTCTTCACAGAATCCCGCCATTCCTTTCGGATAAAAGGCCTCAAGAGCATCCAGCTCAGCCATCTTCTTGTGGTCCAAGCCATAGGCTTGAAGATAGCTCTTATACTGCCTGAAAGCCTCCTCTGAGCCTTTTTCCTGGGGGAGACCATGGTGAGCCTCCAGCGCAAAACCTGCTCCGGAGAGAGTCCCACCCGATGAACTCTGATCTCTGGAGAATGCCGGTGTCTGGCCTGGGCTAATGCTGCTCTCAGGCTGTCGCAGAAAAGGAAGCTCTTCAGGCTGAGGTCTCAAAGGCATAAGATTGTGGTCCTGCATTCGGCTCGATCGAGAAGTTTCTCCACCAAATTATTGATATGCTCTCGGAGGAGACCAGCACGGCTCCGTGTCTGGCGCATACAGGTGCCAGAAGAGGATTGAAGGCGGATCGGTTAAGCCAGAGTTCCAGTCTATGGGTTTGAGAGCTGCAAGCCTCTGGCAGAATGGTATGCTCTCCGGGCTCTTCTTTGAGGATGGCGTTGGCCGGAAGTAAATCGAGCCTCTGGACCTTTTCCGCCCATTTCACCAGCTTGGGCCCGTCGTTCTCATGATAGGGTCTTGTGACCCTGATCTCCCCCACAAAACCGCCGCAGATAGGATAGTCGGCTGTAGCCCGGCTCAGGGCAAAATAAAATAAGCCCCTCAATGTGGTTTTGGGCCTTCCTAACTCCTTAAAGACCTTGGCCAACATCTGGATTTGGTGCGGTCGACCTCCGAACTCACAAAGGCATCGGTCATAATTGCAGGGAAATAGCTGATCCTGGAATAAAGATATCTCTATGCCAATCCCAGTTCATCAGTCCATCAGGCAGCGAGCAGCAAAAGGTTTATCACCGACCGGTTATAATGAATGCTCGGCTGGTTTACCTGATTTGGCGGAGGTGAAAATTGATGGATATCATGTCACAGATATATGCTATAATCATATTTGGAGTACTTGTGGTAGCTCTGCCCATGTTCCTGAATAAGTGGTCTGATAGCAGGTCAGGAGTAAGATAAACTTCACCAAAATTTATTTTGAGACGTCCTGGCAGATTCAGGGCTTTTATTATAATAGTGTCTTTACCTCATTTTGCATTTTTTGCCGTAATGAGGGCATCTGGTGTTGGTGCACACATCCCGGGATGCCTCAGTCAGATTGACCAAGAGCATGTCCAGGCGGTCCAGCAGATCCGCCCCGGCTGAGGTGGCCTCAGCCCGGACCAGAGCCGATGCTGCCTTCTCCTTCAGTGCCCTGGCCTTTTCGCCTTTGAGATAAGAGGCCTGATTCTCCAGATCGCGAACCTCTTTTTCTGTGATCTTCTCCATGAAAATCCCTGCCGCCAATAGGTAGATCAACCTTTCTTCCAGATCCAAGCCCGCTCATCCACGGGGATGCCCAGAATGCTCTTCTCTCCATGGAATACATCTCTGGCAACCCAGGCGCAGCCCTCCGCCGCGGCGAGACCTCCCAGGGGCTCTACGGCACGGCCCAGAAGCTCACAGACCCGCCGGCATAGACTCGACGCCGGGCTTCCGGCCAGGAAGAGATCCGGGCTCTCCTCGCCCAGGTCGCGAGAGAGGACCAGAAGGGCATTGATCTCCATGGCTGCAAAGAGCGATAGGGATTCCAGGGCGGCCGTATGCTCCAAGGACGAGCATTGCTCCAGGCGTCCCACCCCCATCTTGGAGAGAATGCCGCCGCAGTTAAAGGCCTGGTTGGCGGTCATTTTGCCGCAGTCCACATCTCTGATGGCCTGAACATCCAGAGGGCCCTGAACCAATCCGGGAGCGAATATGGGTGCATCAATGGCTCCCGCAATCTTCCCCCCCAGCACCGCAAATGTGACCGTATTGGAGCTGGCGTCGCATACGATGAAGCTGCGGCTCTTATTCCTGAAGAGGCCATAGGCCAATCCCACCTTTTCCGGGCTCATGCCGTGGGAGAAGACCTTCATCCTGGGATCGATATCGCTGCTGCGGTGGATGCCGGGCAGGAGGATAGCCGGCCAGCCGGACTCTTCTATGGCCGTATAAACCATGGTGCCACCACCCACATGAATCCCCGCCCCATCCCGGCGGAGCAGGCCGCGATTGGGGGCATCAGCCAGCCTCATGATTTCGCTGATGCCATCCCCCATGGAGTAGCACAATGCAACCAGATCTATCTTCTCAGATCCGAGATTTATTCGGATTCCATTCAGGATATCCTCTGCAGAGCAGAGGCTGGCCTCGTTCCTGGGGAGGGTCCAGCATCGGCCCTCCGGAGTGGCAAATCTGATGGCCGTGGTACCGTGATCTACTCCTATGAACATGAGATCATCTCTGCTTGTTGCCAGAGAGATTAGGTATTTTGGCTAGGTCTTTTTAAGCATATCCGGTGGGCTCCTTCTCTGCATAACCTCTGCTATCATCTCGCTGGATATGGCGACCCCCTTGTAGGTGTGCATATTGAAGGATAAAAGCATCCCCACAACCTTGCCGTCCTGAACCAGAGGCGTTCCGCTGTCTCCCGGCCCGGGAAGGTCTCCTGGTGGGAGCACCACGTAGGCGATTGACCAGGAGACATCGGATATGCGACAGCTCCTCTTGCGGGCAGAATTCTCCAGCCGGGCCTCGCCGAGATGAGGTTTGCCCAGTTCTGTTGGCTTGCAGGCAGTTACAATGGGAAAGAAGGCAAGGTCGGCATCTCCTGGAATAAAGGCAATTCTACACTTCTGTTTGCCCACCCACAAGGCCTCAGTCCCTGAATAGTGGAATATGTGGGCAGGGGCAACTCCGGCATATGCCCCCCGCCATGGCACAACCGCCCCAATCACGCCCCCGGTCCTGCCGGAGAGGAAAAAATCTCCCGATTTGATCACGGCTCTAAGCACCATCCGGAATAATTAGGCCTTGTGCCGCAGACCTTCTGCACTCCTTGTCTCGATAGCTTATGCCGAAGGAATCCATAGAACGCCCAGATCATCGACATCAACATCCGCCTTGTTCAGGGATATCTCCATCTCTTCGATCTGTTGGGCAGCTGATTTCCATTTCTCAGAGATCTCAGTGATATCCTCTGCCAGCTTATCCTCGATCTGCTCCAGTTCATTGGCCTTATCCGCCATCTTCTCTTCAGCTGTGCGCAAACGCTCCTCTGTGCGCTTGGTCTGAGACCGGCGGGATGCAGCCCGGCTCAGGCTGAGGGAGCGTCTTCTGCCCCCTAAAAGTCCGGTCAGCAGATCGCCTGCACCCTGCAATAGCTCCTGCTGCTTTCGTTGATTGGTATCGGTCTCAAGCTCTCGAACCCTGCGGTCGGCATCGCTTAGCTGAGACTTTACCCGGCTGATGGCGGAATCATATCTGTCCCTCAGCTTGGAAAGCTCTGCATCGGCTGCCTCTTCTGCTGCCGCTCTGCATCGGGCCTCGAAATCCGCACTGGATTCGCCTGCCCGGGAGAAGAGACGCAGAGCAGAATTGCGAAATACGCTCATTCTGAGACTGCGGCGGAGATGATCCCGAAGAGAGCTTCGGGCCTCTTTGAAATATGCGGCACTCCCCAAATTCGCCTGTGCCAGCACATATACGGCCTCTTCCGGGGGACGGGATGAGAGATCGCGATGGTCATAATCTACATTTATGGCTTTGCCGGGATCGAAACGATCGCTCAAGGGATAGAAGACCGCCTCCCATTCCTCGATATGATTCACTCCTGCCCGGCGATCATTATAGGTTAGGTGGACTCGCGCAATCAGGCTGGCCTGAAGCCTTCTTCCCCCAGGCACAGCACCTACCTTAGAGGCCCAGGAGGATGCTGTATCCAGATAGTAGACGGAGGCTGATGGGTCTATCTTGGGCGCAACCTGGCTCTCATCTGCAGAGCGCTCGGGAGCACTTGATGGCATCCCCACGGGAGAGCGGGGTGATGAGACCGCAGTCTTGCGCGCCGGGTGATCGGCCATCAGCCTTGAGATCTGATTTTTGTCAAGAGGTCCTGCATCATATGACATGGTCATTCGGCTGGTGAAAAGCAACGGCCCCTTGACATAAGGCGATTGAAGAATGAACTGCATCCTGCCAAGATTGGAGATCTGTTTATCGAGCCACTTTATGTCTACCTGGCCCGAGGCGGACTGCATCCCCTCGAGAATTCTGGCCTTGTCCCGTTCGGTTTGCAGCCGACCGATCATCCAGGTTCCGGCATTGGACATCAATTTATAATCGAGGTCCACGGGATTTTGGGTGACCAACACCATGCCCACTCCGAAGGCTCGTGCCTGCTTGAAAATTGTGAGGATCTGTTTCTTGGAGGGTGGCTCGGCCGTGGGTGGAGCAAAGCCGAAGACTTCGTCCATGTAAACCAGAGCTCTCAGGTCGGAGGTACCGGATTGTTTTCTCATCCAGGTGATCAGCTTGGATAAAAGCAGGGTGACCACGAACTGACGTTCGGCATCGGAGAGATGGGCCAGGTAGACAATAGATGCCTGCGGCCTCCCATCCGAAGCATAAAGCATCCTCTCAATGTCCAGAGGAGGACCATCCAGCCATGCCGCAAAGGATGGCGAGGCGACCAGTCCGTTGAGCCGCATGGCCAGACGGTCGCGCTCTTTTTGGGGATAGAAGCTATCGATGTCGAAAACACCCAGTTTGCGCATGGGTGGACGCCGTACCTGGGAGATGAGATCCGCCAGGTCCAGGTCCCGTCCATCGCTCCAGGCCTTCTCGATGATATTGGCCAGGAGGATATGTTCAGGACTGGAGATGGGATCGGCGTCGATTTTGGCAAGCGCCAGAATAGACGAAACCAGGCCTTCTATCTCATCGCGGGCAATTTCAGCCTGAGCGGCAATGGACCAATCCAGTTTGGGAGAGACCAGAGAGCCAACTACATTGATCGGTATACCAGTGCAGGATCCGGGCGTATAGACCGTGAACTGGGCGGCGGCTGCAAGCATTCTCATGCGATCAGGCCCGATCCCCCATTTCTCTAATCCTGATTTCCAGTTTGCGGAATTCTGGCCGGCCAGCTGATCGATTTCCAATCCCTTTTTCCGTGCTTCCTCCTCTTTGACCCAGGGGCGGAAATCATCCGGAGAAAAGGAAGGAAAGTTGAGAAGCAAATTGCCCATATCGCCTTTGGGATCAAGGATGAGACAGGGAATGCCTGATAGCAGCGCTTCCTCCAGCATTACAATTCCAAGAGCGGTCTTGCCTGAACCGGTCATTCCTACAATAATGCCATGGGTGGTCAGGTTCCTGGAATCATAAATAACATCCTCTCCCGTGCTCTTGCTGCTTCCCGGATCTATGGCTCCACCCAGGAATAGCCTTCCAAGCAGTTCTTTTTCAGTCATGCCTCCCTCCGGTTCTCATCATGTCGCCTCTTTATCCTCCCTTGCCCTATTACTCTGCCGGGCCGAAAAGCTTATATCCGTCAATTGTCGTATACATGAATGGCAAAGGTCGAATCGTCTCATTCCCTCCTACATGACTTTTGCCTCCCTCCTTCTTAAAGACAGCTAAAGACAGAAATTTCAGGATCGTTTCGATTGGTACATGGCCCGATCTTGCACCCTTGTTTCTTTCCGGGGTTTTAGGGCCAGGCAATCGAGCCAGGCGGCGGCTTTGGACCTGAAATCGGCCAGACCTGCCTCTGCGATATGCGCAATTGCAGCCTTTATTCGTACTTCATGGTGAAATCTGCATCGGACATGGTCAGGAGGAGGATGAAATCGTATATGCCTAAGATCATGGTGACAATCAGCCCCACCGCAGTTAGGCTTATCAAAATATAGATTATTCCCATCTTGGCATTTCCAAGATAGAACTTATGCGCGCCTGCCACCCCTAAGAATAGAGCAAGCAATGCCGCGGCAATCTTGGTCCTTCCGCTCCTGGTTGTTCCTGGCAGGGGTCTGACTCGGACTCCGCAATGAGGGCATATCTCCGCTTTGAGACTGATTTCGCCGCCGCATTCAGAACAATGCCTGGTTGTTCTGACGGGAATGCTCTGTGATTGCTGATCACCCTCGAATTGATGATTATTATTCTCTATGCTATCGATATCATCTTCTGTCATTCTGATTGCCTCATCCTGGCAGCAAAAAAGTAATAGTGGTCTTCCCTAGCCGTTCAGATCAGAAGTGCAGTGCGAGCATTTCACTGCTGCTTTTGGTATGCTCTCCTTGCAATAGGGGCATTCCTTGGTCGTCGGCTCCTTGGGCGGTTCCGGCTTGGCCGGGGGCTGCGACGGGGCCGCCTCGGTCTTGGCCGGCGCCTCCGGCTTCATGGCGTTCGGGTCCGCCTTGGGCGCAACGGGGGCCGGGGTGGCGGGCGCCGCAACCGCCGCCGGGGCGACGTTCTTT
>CALMJN010000350.1 GCA_937864385.1 uncultured Methanosarcinales archaeon
ACATACCAGGCATGGATTTGGGGTGGTGTTTTGCGTATAGCCATTTATAAATGAGTTTACTACTGTTTGATAAAACACTTCCTGTGCATCCACCGCGTAAAAGGAGATGGAAAAGCGAGCTGCTACACGGCGGGCAATGGCCATAGAATCGGGAGTGCAGCAGCGATTTTCGCGTTCCTTGCCTGGTTCGCTCCAAAGGCGTAACATAATCCCTATGACATCGAAGCCTTGCTCTCTAAGCATGACTGCAGCAACTGATGAGTCGACCCCTCCACTCATCGCGACTACTACTTTTTCTCGTTGCTCCATGTTAGGATCGTCTCTGTCGCATGCTTTGGATGATGTCGGGCAGGGTATTGCAAAGGGCTTCAATATGTGCGGGAGTGGTTTGAACTCCTAGAGTGACTCGTAACGATCCTAATGCTAGTGAATGGGGCAATCCTAAAGCGGTCAAAACACCTGATGGTTCCGGGCTCCCCGTTTTGCACGCTGAACCTGATGAACAGGCAAACCCAGCAAGGTCCAGGTGCATTAGCAAGGTGTTGCCATCGATGTCATCAAACACGAAACTGGCATGGTTGGGCAAACGCTCGTGGGGGTGACCGGTCAAATAAGCTCCAGGAATCTCTTCCAAGACCCGGCCAATCAAGTGGTCTCGAAGCATGGATAGTTTAATTGAGTTTGATTCACGGTCCAACTGAGCTAAGCGAAGAGCTTCTGCCATTCCAACGATATAAGGGACATTATGGGTACCGGCACGTAAACCAAATTCTTGCCCACCTCCGGTTTGGGTGGGATAAAGGTTGGTGCCCCGGCGTATAAATAATGCCCCGATACCTTTCGGGCCATAAAATTTATGCGCTCCAAGAGATAACAAATGTACATTCAGTCTGTGTAAATCTAGCGGAATATATGCTGCTGCCTGGACAGCATCGGTATGGAAAATCACTCCTGCTGACTGGCAGATGGCGCTGATTTCTTGAATTGGGTTAACTGTCCCGATTTCATTATTCGCGTAAATGATCGAGACCAGGGCAGTATCAGGTCTCAGGTGATCTAATGCGACTTGTGGTGAGATGCGCCCAAAGCGATCTACAGGGAGAAGCTCCACATCAAACCCAAAAAGGTCTTGTAGCTGCTTGGCAGTATGTGAAACAGCATAGTGTTCAACTGGACTAATCAGGATATGGTTCGCATTGCGGTGTTGGCGGGCAGCTAATGCGGCGCCGCGCAAAGCCAGGTTATCGCTTTCTGATCCACAAGAAGTGAATAGAATTTCATTGGGTTGGCAGTTCAGCGCCTGGGCACAAATCTCACGAGCGTTTTCTACGGCAGCTTCCGCGCGTTGACCGAACCAATGGATTGAGGACGGGTTGCCGAAGTGTTCCGCATGGAAGGGCGCCATTGCTTCCATCACTTCCCTCCGGACATAGGTGGTTGCCGAATGATCCATGTAGATAATGCGTTTATTTCCCATGCGTCATGTTCCGTGTATCCTGATATCTGCGTTTGTCGTCTGATTATTCTTTCCGATTTTGATGTGCTACCATGCCCGGCTTCCGCAAGATATCTGGTGTGATAAAAAAATCACAATTGTGAATACAATGTATTATGTCAGGACTCATAATAACGTTAAGGTTGTGTAAGAATGGAAGCCCCCTGCCAGAAGATTGTCTGGGACGTCCTGCCGGCCATCCGGGCTGCGATAGCAGTCGAACTGGTGAAGCATGGCGTGTCCCAGGTTGAAGCCTCGCGGATGCTGGAGATTGCCCCTTCAGCCGTCTCCCAGTACCTCTCCAAGAAGAGAGGCTACAATATAGAATTTCGGGAGGACATACGCCAGGCTATAGGGGTTCTGGCCGACGACCTGATTAAAGAGGATATCAAAGGGACTGATCTGGTCAAGAGGATCTGCTCCATCTGCCGTATGCTTCAGGATGACGAGACCGCCTGTATTTCCACCAAATGCAAGGGCCTCTAAAAGATGAATCAGGCCGATAAACTGGAAGAGCTGAAGGAGAAAATCAGGGAAAAGCAACGTATTCTAGTATCCTATTCGGGAGGAGTGGACAGCACTCTTCTCGCTCTTCTTGCCCGGGAGGCTCTGGGCGACAGTGCGCTGGCAGTTATCCTGGACAGCGAGACCCTGTCCCGAAGGGAGCTGGAGCAGGCTGTAGTTTTAGCCGATTGCATGGGCCTGAATTTTCGGGTCGCAAAGCACAATATTCTGCAGCAGAAGCCGTTTCGGGATAATCCTCTTAATCGCTGCTACATCTGCAAGAAGAGCGCCATAGCCCTTTTAAAGAGCATCGCTGCGGCAGAGGGCATAAGCTGCATCGCCGATGGGCTAAACCGGGACGACTGCCGGGAATGGCGGCCGGGAACTGCCGCCTGTGATGAGGAGGGAATCTGGCATCCTTTTGTAGAGGCCTGCATGGGCAAAGAGGATATCAGGGCATTGGCCCGCGACCTTGGTCTGCCCGTCTGGAACAAGCCCTCCTCGGCCTGCCTTGCCAGCAGGATCCCCTACGGCCAGCCTTTAACTCGGCAGACGCTTTGCATGGTGGAGGCAGCGGAGGATCTTTTGAAGAGCCTTGGCTTCGGGCAGCTCCGGGTGAGGGCGGATGGAAAGGGAGCCAGAATTGAGCTGGAGAAGCAGGAGATGGGAAGAGCCCTGAAGATGGGAGAGGATATTGCCTGCAAGCTGAAAGGCTTGGGCTTTTCATATGTCTCCTTAGACATGGAGGGTTATCGCAGCGGAAGCATGGATGAGGTCTTATGGACGTCGAGAGATTAAGACGAGATTTTCCCATACTCCAGGAGATGATCTACCTGGACAGCGCCTCCACCAGCCTGACCCCGGAGCCCGTGCTGCAGCTGGTGCTGGACTACTACAGAGAATACAAGGCCAATGTGGGGAGAGGGGTCTACCGCACAGCCCAGATGGCAGACCAGCGCTACCGGGATGCCCACGGCAAGGCAGCAGATTTCATAGGGGGCGGAGAAGAGGGCTTGACCGTACTGACCAGGAATGCTACCGAATCGATCAACATCATCGCCCGAGGGTTGGACTGGAAGAAGGGCGACAGGATCGTCACCACCCTTTTAGAGCACCACTCAAACCTTTTGCCCTGGATCAGACAAAAGCAGCTCGGCGCCGAACTGAAGATCGTCAAGCCGGACAGAGATGGTCTTCTGGACCTCTCCGATTTAGACAGCGCCATAAAGAAGGGGACCCGGATGGTGGCAGTCAGCCAGGTCTCCAATTCCCTGGGAACTGTTCTTCCCATCAAGGAGATAGGAGAGATATGCCGGGATCGTGGGGCTGCCCTTCTGGTGGACGGCGCTCAGTCCGTGCCCCATATGCCTTTAAGCGTAGAGGACCTGCATTGCGACTTTCTCTGCTTCTCCGGCCACAAGATGCTCTCTCCCATGGGGGCAGGAGTTCTCTGGATGAGAAAGGAGGAGGGAGTCGAGCCTCTGCTGGTGGGAGGAGGGATGGTAGAGGACGCCGATGTGGATGGTTATGTGGCCAAGAAGGGATATGAGGGCTACGAGGCCGGCACCCCGGATATATCCGCGGCCATAGGCCTGGGCCGGGCCCTGGATTATCTAACGGACGTGGGAATGGAAAAGATCCACAGCCATGAGCAGAGGCTGGCCTTGCGGCTGGCGGAGGGGCTGCAGGAAATAAAGGGCGTAGTGGTTTACGGACCCTCACCCAGCAGGGGCAGGAGGAGCGGCGTAGTCTCCTTCTCTGTAGAGGAGCTGCTGCCCCATGAGGTGGCAATGATGCTGGATCAGGCGGCAGGAATATGCGTTCGGTCCGGCCATCACTGCTGCATTCCTCTGATGAAGCATCTGGGCCTGAAACACGGTACAGTTCGGGCCTCGGTGTATCTGTATAACACCGAGGCGGAGATTGACAAGCTCCTGGCCACAGTAGAGCAGATAGCCAGGATGGCCTGATGGGTGCGGCGGACAGATCATCGGAGAAAGAGGGGCATCGCAAGAAATGATGGATGATTATGAATGCATTAAGCTCGACGGCGAGAGCCGTCAGGCAGGCCTCTGCCCGGTGGTGGTGGAGGCCCCTCTATCCATATTCATCAACGGCCGCCACTTCGCCACAGCCATGATCAGCCCGGCTCTCCGGGAGGAGTTTGTGGTCGGCCATCTCTATTCCGAGCGGATCATATGGGGAAGGCAGGAGCTCGAGTCCCTGGAGATCAAGGGAGATGTGGCCCGGGCCATGATCTCTCATCCCCTGCGGGCCATAGTCCCCCGCCGGCCCATAGTGAGCGGCTGCGGAGGCATAGCCTCATTTCTGGACCAGTCCAAGCTTCCCCTGATCGATTCTGATCTTCAAATCGGTTTCAATCAAGCCAGAGAGGCCATGGCTGCCATATCCCTATCCCAGCTCCATAGGGCCACGGGAGGAGTGCACTGCGTGGGTCTCTTTGGGGATGGCGAGCCAGTAATCATCGAGGACATCGGCAGGCACAACGCCCTGGACAAGGCCATAGGCTCTGCCCTGATGCGCCGGGATGGATCCAATTTCGGCAGAAGCTATGTCGCCTGCACCGGCCGGGTCTCATCGGACATGGCTCTCAAGTGCTCTGTGGCCGGAATTCCCCTGATCGTATCCCGGGGAGCCACCACCAGCCTGGCCATATCCATTGCCCAGAGGACGGGCCTGTGCATCA
Organism: uncultured Methanosarcinales archaeon; assembly: GCA_937864385.1. GTDB lineage: Archaea > Halobacteriota > Methanosarcinia > Methanotrichales > Methanotrichaceae > Methanothrix. Next base: position 4,707 of record CALMJN010000350.1, read on the forward strand.
TAGGCTTTCTGAGGGGAAAGAGGATGACAGTCTACTGCCATGGCCACAGGCTGGAAGGTTGAGCCGGCCCGGGTGAGAGAATGATGTGCACCCTCTGCAGCAGTCCAGCGATCATCTCCCTAAAGCGCGATGGCACCCGCCTCTGTCAGGATCATTTCATCTCCTATTTTGAGGCAAAGGTGGAAGAGACCCTTCTCTCCGGAGGCATGATCGCGGAAAAGGAGAGGATAGCGGTTGCCGTGAGCGGGGGCAAGGACAGCACTGCTCTTCTCTTCTGCCTCTACCGCCTCCTCTCCGGGCGGGAGGTGGAGCTTGTGGCGATTACCGTGGACGAGGGCATAGCCGGCTACCGGGACGACACCATCCAGGCAGCAAAGGCCATAGCCAGGCAGCTGGGAGTAAAGCAACATATGGTCTCCTTCCGGGAGGAGTACGGCCAGAGCCTGGACCGGATGGTTGTGGGCAGACATGTCGCCCCCTGCACCTACTGCGGCGTATTTCGCAAGCATGCCCTCAATCGGGCCGCTAGAGCCCTGGGCGCAGATAAGATCGCCACCGGGCACAATCTGGATGACGAGGCCCAGACGGTGATGATGAACTATCTCAAGGGGGACCTGGAGCGGCTGATGCGCCTGCGCCCCCGGAGGGCCCAGAAGGGGCTGGTGCCACGCATCAAGCCCCTAAGGATGATGCCGGAAAAGGAGATCGCCCTTTACTGCATGGTGAACGGAATATTCTTCCAGTCCCGGGAGTGCCCCTATGCCAGCTTATCCCTGCGGGCCGAGGTGCGGGATATGATGAACGCCCTGGAGGGCCAGTTTCCGGGAACCAAGCTATCGACAGTGCAGGGATTCGAGAGGATTGCCGAGGTGGATCAGGCCCGCTGGCCACAGATAGACCTCGCAGCCTGCAAGAAGTGCGGTGAGCCGTGCGTCGAGGAGATATGCAAGGCCTGCCAGCTTCTGCAGGAGATCAAGTAGATTAATTTATTCCTAGGATTAATTTTTTAACCCTTTCATTTCTAGTGGAGATTTAGCAATAGCTCAATCTGAATGGAGTTTTAGCCCGATTTGCTTTTGACTTAGTCATCAAGGCTTGCCGGATCTCATGCCTGGCTCAGCCATACAGGCATCTTTTTAAGATGGGAAGAGGCAAGAAGAGATCCGCCAGAGGTGTAGAGAGGTGACAGTATGCCGGTGAGCAAGAAACAATTAGAGAAGCTGAACAAGATAAAGAAGGCCAAAGCGGAGGAGCTATCCAAGCAGGCAGATGCGGGGAGCAAGGCAGCCAAGAAGAAGCTCAAGAAGCTGGAGAAGAAGATCAAGTGAGCCTGTTGGCCGAACTCCATCTCAAAAGATAAGAGGAGCCGCCCATTCGTCTCATCCTGTGCGGCGAGAAGAGCAGGGAGCAGATCGAGCAGGTGCAGTTGGACCGGGGCGAGACCATGGTGGAGGAGTACCTGGTGGCCCCAGGGAGATGCCGTAGGCTAAGTTGCACGAGGCATACGTCTGGCGAGAGGGAAGTCGGAAAGAGGGGCAGAGAACTGAAGGAGATGCTGGCCTGGGGGCCAAGGCCTGGCAGCAGGAAGCCCGGAGTTGCGGGAGTCATTTGGACAAATTCTGTTTCGTCCCTCACATCTACAGGATTGCATATTCCAAAATCGTCTGTTAATTCAGACCATCACTGAAAAGTGATAAATGCTTAGAGATAATTATGATAATTCTATGACCGAGAAATCAATTATCGAGCTTGACGATATGAACTGGGAACTACTGGTTGAAAAGGAAGGAAAACCTATGGTAGTTATGTTCTACAGCCCCACTTGCCCACATTGCTTAGCCATGATGCCCCATTTCGAAAGATATGCAGATGAATTTAAGGGCAAGATCTCATTTGCCAGAATCGATATAACCCGGAATCCATTTTCCGTTAGCAGATACGGTGTCATGGCCACTCCCACTTTCAAGTTCTTCTGTTCCGGACGCCCTGTACAAGAGGTCGTGGGAGAGATATATCCCACTCTGCTCAAGAAGATTACAGAAGATGCACTGGAGTATGGTAGCTCATGTGCATCAAGATCCACGCCAATCGATTTTAATATAGGCTATGCATGAAAACACCAGCTATAGACTATGCTCCACTCAAAAATTCCCCAAATTAATTGCCAATACGAATATAGAAACAGACTTCTTTTATCTTAAGACCGATAATACAGTGTATTGGTGTGAAGCATGGAACAGCATCATCAGCATAATACTGCCCGCATGGCTGAAGATGAGAAAGATCGGGGTACTGACGGTCAAAGAGGATCGGATCATGTCCAGGAAGTTCAGCCAAGTCCTTCTCACGATAAGATGCCGCCCAGCCATCAGGGCCATGCGGCTCACGGAGATATGATCCAGGACTTCAAGAGAAGGCTGATCGTCTCCATCGTCCTAACCGTGCCTGTTCTCATCCTATCCCATCATGTTCAGCAGTTCTTCGGATTCAGTCTGCGGTTTCCTGGGTCAGAGGTCCTTTTATTCCTGCTTGCTTCCGTGGTCTATCTCTACGGAGGCTATCCCTTTTTTGTGGGCTTTAGAGATGAATTGAGAAGGAGACAGCCCGGCATGATGACATTGGTGGCCGTGGCCATAACCGTCGCCTATCTCTACAGCTCTGCAGTTGTCTTTGGACTATCGGGTATGGACTTCTTCTGGGAGCTGGTAACCTTGATCGACATCATGCTGCTCGGTCACTTGATCGAGATGCGTTCGACCATGGGAGCCTCGCGAGCATTGGAGGAGTTGGCCAGGATCCTGCCCTCTCAGGCCCACCTGGTCAAGGATGGCGAGATACAGGAGGTCGACGTATCCGATTTAAAGCCCGAAGATCGCGTTCTGGTCAAGCCGGGCGAAAAGATCCCCATCGATGGCCAGGTATTGGAGGGAGCTACAGATGTGAACCAGTCCATGCTCACAGGTGAGTCCCGACCAGTGATCAAGAAAGTTGGCGAGGAGGTCATGGGCGGCTCAATCAATGGCTCGGGATCTATAACCGTAGCAGTTAAGAAAACGGGCAAAGATACCTACTTGAGCCAGGTGATTGAGCTTGTCAAGCATGCCCAGGAGAGCCGATCGAGAACTCAAAACCTGGCTAATAGAGCGGCATTTGTGCTTACAGTTGTGGCTTTAACGGTTGGAGGCCTCACCTTTGCTGCATGGCTATTTTATGGCAAGGAATTCGCCTTCGCTATAGAGAGAGCGGTTACGGTGATGGTCACTGCCTGTCCCCATGCACTGGGACTGGCCATTCCCTTGGTCGTGGCTGTATCTACATCTCTTGCCGCCAAGTCCGGGCTTCTTGTTCGAGACAGGCAAGCCTTTGAGAGCGCCAGGGACATCAAGGCAGTTGTTTTCGACAAGACGGGAACTCTAACCGAAGGTCGCTTTGCAGTTACTGATATCCTGGCCTTAGAAGAGAAAGACAGGGACAGGATTCTTGCCCAGGCCTCGTCTCTTGAAGGGAGAGCCGAGCATCCCATAGCCAGAGCATTGATAGAGATTGCAGAGGAGAGAGGACTGCCAGTCTATGATGTAAAGCATTTTCATCTTATTCCTGGGGAGGGGATAGAAGGCCTGATCGAAGGCCGACATCTAAAGATCGTAAGTCCGAATTATCTTCGCCAGCATGGCATAGCCCGGGATGCAAAACTGGAGGGTCTGATGCATCAAGGCAAAACGGTGGTTGTGCTGCTGGAAGACGATAGGCCATTAGGGGCATTGGCTCTGGCGGATATTGTTCGAAAAGAGTCCCTTGAGGCTGTGAACGCGCTTAAATCCATGGGCATAAGATGCATGATGCTGACCGGAGACAACCGATACGTGGCGGAGGCAGTATCAAAAGAGCTGGGCCTGGATGAATTCTTTGCCGATGTTCTGCCTGGGGAGAAGGCAGAGACGATCAGGAAGATCCAGAAAGAGTTTTCAGTGGTCATGGTCGGGGACGGTGTAAACGATGCTCCCGCTCTGGCCCAGGCTGATGTGGGGATCGCAATCGGAGCAGGAACTCAGGTGGCCATACAGACGGCAGACATTGTACTGGTCAGAAATAATCCTGGAGATGTGGTCAATATCATCAAGCTGTCCCGCAAGACCTATTCCAAGATGCTGCAGAACCTATTCTGGGCCACGGGATACAATGTTATTGCCATTCCCCTGGCGGCAGGTGTGCTCTATTCCTGGGGCATTCTTCTCAGTCCTGCGGCAGGAGCTTTACTGATGAGCCTGAGCACTGTGATTGTGGCAGCGAATGCCAAGACTCTGAAATATCAAAGTGCGCTGGCAAATGACTGATGCAAGACTATCAGATTTAATCCCGGCTCATCACCTCCTCCTAGTTCTACAGCAGCGA
>CALMJN010000351.1 GCA_937864385.1 uncultured Methanosarcinales archaeon
GCTGCTTTGGGGTCCTGGTGGACAGCATGGGAATGGCGGTCATCTCCCAGAACTGGGGGGATAAGGTAGCGGGTGCAGGGGGCCATGAACATCCTGGTGGGACTGGCCTGCCTTGGATTGTGGGTGCTCTTGGCCGGGAGGCCTTTGGAAAGCAGATTCCTGATTCGCACAGAAGCATTAAATTACGGGCAGGATAACTTCAGTCCTATGTTCATGAAGAGGCATGTGCTCTCCATGCGAGAGTTCTCCCGGGAGGAGATCGACTCGGTCCTGGATCTGGCTGCATCCCTGGAGCCCTATGCCCGGGGCAAAAAGAGCGATATGATGGCGGGAAAGATCCTGGCTCTGCTCTTCTTCGAGCCCTCTACAAGAACGCGCATGTCCTTTGAGACAGCCATGAAAAGACTGGGCGGAAGTGTGATCAACCTGGGGCCGGCGGAGGGCTCATCCATATCCAAGGGCGAGTCCCTGGCGGACACGGTGAGGGTGGTGGCCGGATATTCCGATGCCCTGGTCATCCGCCACCCCAAAGAGGGCTCGGCACGCCTGGCATCCCAGTTCTCACCCGTGCCGGTGATAAATGCCGGAGACGGCGCCGGACATCACCCTACCCAGACCCTTCTGGACCTGTACACCATCAAAAAAGAGAGCCACCTGGAGAAGCTGAGCATCGCCCTGGTGGGTGACCTCAAATATGGCCGCACCGTCCACTCCCTGGCCTATGCCCTCTCACTTTACGGCGCAGACATAACCCTGGTCTCGCCTCCCAACCTCAGGATGCCCGAGCCCATAAAATCCGATCTTGCCGGCAAAGGGACCCTCCTGCGCGAGGCCTGCGACCTGGGAGAGGTGGTAAACAATGTGGATGTCCTTTATATGACCCGCATCCAGCGAGAGAGGTTCCCCGATCCGGTGGAGTACAAAAAGGTGGCCAGCAGCTACAGGATCACCCCTGAATTCCTCTCCGGGGCGAGAGAGAATCTGATCATCATGCACCCCCTGCCCCGGGTGGACGAGATCACTCCCGCTGTGGACCAGACAAAGCATGCCCGTTACTTCCAGCAGTCGTTTTATGGAGTCCCGGTGCGAATGGCTCTCTTGAAGATGCTCATAGCAGGAGGTGCATAACCATGAAAACAGCCTTGGACCAGGAAATAGAAAAAGCAGTATCAGATAAAGAATATAGCCAGCTTAAAGAGGAGCCGAAGGGGCTGAAAGTCAAGCCCATCAACAACGGCACAGTGATCGACCATATCGCCGGGGGCCAGGCTTTGAATGTGCTCAAGATCCTGGGGATCTCCGGGACCACTGACACCACCCTATCCGTGGTCATGAATGTGGACAGCCGAAAGCTGGGCAAAAAGGATATAGTCAAAGTGGAGGACCGGGAGCTTCTGGAGCAGGAGGTAAACCGCATCGCCCTCATCGCCCCGGCTGCATCCATAAACATCATCAGAGACTGCAAGATAATTGCCAAGCGAAAGGTGGACCTGCCCGATGAGATCGTGGGAGTGGTCCGCTGCCAGAATCCCAGCTGCATCTCCAATACCGCAGAGCCCATCCAGTCCAGAATGCTGGTCAAGACCAAGAATCCCGTCCTGCTGCGCTGCCTCTACTGCGAGCAGCCCCTCACGGAAAATATAGCAGAATACCTGATATAAATCAATGCGAAGGTATAAATCAGGCTCTTGCCTTGTCTTGCCCCATTGAAGCTATGATCTGCTTAGTATGATTCAGGACGGAGAATGAGATGACTGTGAAAAATGGCGATTTCATCAGAATTGATTACACCGAGATGGTTGACGGCCAGGTTATTGCGGCTACCGATGAGACAGTGGCTAAGGAAAAAGGAATATTCAGCGAGGATACTGCCTACGGCCCGCATCTCATAGTGTTAGGAGCCGGCCAGCTGGTCAAGGGCTTTGAAGAGGATCTGATTGAGAAGGAGATAGGCTATTCGGGAAGGGTCGAGATTGCTCCGGAGAATGCCTTCGGTCTGCGCGATCCCAAGAAGGTGGAGATGGTACCGGCCAACCGCTTCAAGGAGCAGAAGCCTTATCCGGGCATGAGGGTGGGCATTGATAACCGCACAGGAACAGTGACCAGATTGATCGGACGCAAGGTGAGCGTGGACTTCAATCACCCCCTGGCGGACAGGACCATCGTCTACGAGTACAAGATCGTAGAGAGCATTGAGGATCAGGAGGAGAAGCTTAAGGCCCTGATCAAGACCTTCGCCCGTATGGACCTTGAGGCCGAGATCAAAGATGATATCGCTGTGATAACCGCACCCTGGGAGCTATCCTATTACAAGGAGTGGCTCATGATCAGGCGCGGCCTGGCGGATATGATCATCCAGCACCTGGGACTTAAAGAGGTGCACTACATAGAGAAGCATACGGGAGAGAGGTTCAAGGCCGAGCTGATCTCTCCGCCGGGAAAGGAGCCCCTATCAGAAGAAGCCGGAAATGAGGAAC
>CALMJN010000352.1 GCA_937864385.1 uncultured Methanosarcinales archaeon
CAGCGACACGGATTCTATCTTGATTTCTTTAATGGTGGGAAGGTTTGCCCATCCAATCACAGATTCCAGGATACACTCTATCCAGATGCAGGACTTGCTACCGATCTCCTTTTCTTTTATCTCTTCCCCCGGCACAAGGATAATTCTGTACAGATTTTCTTCAGATTGCTTCGATATTGAAGGTATTATCTTTTTTTCCTCATTGCCGTTCCAGTATTTCCACCTTAAACTCCTGAGGAATTCAGGGTCGATTTCACTTGAAAATTTAATCAAAAGATTTATCTGAGATGATTCATTTACCCTGAAAAGATCGGCATGGCCCAGATATATTGCATGCTTCTGGATGTTCGAACTCCGGAACAGCCTGAACTCCTTTCCGTCTCTCAGCTGCGCAGTGTGGCAATAAATGGCATCGTTATTAGGGTCTACGCTAAAAACTTCATCTATATAGGCCCTTGAGGCAGTAAAGTTCTCAGCGGTCTCAAAGGTTAAAGCATCATGTTTTCCTGTCCGTGGAGCAGCTATCTGTGTCCCTGCTGGCACAAATACTTTCTCTTTAAGGCCTTCTGCAAGGTAAAAGGTTATGGGAGCCCTGGACGGCAGGGCAGGCCGAAGCTTCATTCCAAGCATTTCCAGGAAGGCCCCAAAGCTCTTTTCTGGAACCCGGTTAAGCCTGCTAATTATCTCCTCTTGCATGTGGGCGAATATCTTGAGAAGGGCGACCCCCGGGTCTTCATCGTCAGGCGGCCTCCACTCCGGGACGTATTGAGACGCCAGCCCTCTGTTCTCATTGAGGAGTTCCTCGAATCCCTTATCCACGATCCTCGGCATAGGCTTTATTCCTTCAGGTAAAAGGGATACACCAGGTTGAACTCGTTATTGGTGGCCCTTACAAGATAGTCCACGGTCACTTCGACCCTGCCCTCTTCAAATCCATCGACCTTCGCTTTCACATCCGATACCTCAATCCTCGGCTCCCAGAGGATCAGAGCCTCCCGGACACTCTCCCTGATCATTCCAAGTGTAGAGGTGCTGATGCTGGAGAAGATCATATCGTGCACTCCACAGCCAAAATCAGGATTCATAGCCCTCTCGCCCCTGGAGGTGGAAAGAATTATCCAGATGGCCTCTCTTATATCCTCCTCGTGCTGCGACATTGCAATGCCGCCCCTGGAATCTACAGACACCGGAAACTTCCACCCCCTGCCCAAGAACTCTCTGGCCATGTCATCTCCTCTATCAGCCTATCAGAACTGTGGGCGACCCTGCGGCAATGCTGTTAGGAGGGCTGTTTTCCACCACCGCATCGCCCTGCCGCGCAGCAGGCATATCGTTTATCAGCACTGTTGACGATCCTGCCTGCACAGTGCCGCCTGCATGGGGCACCTGTCCTGTTGAAAGAGGGCAGGAGTGAAAATCCGATGCTACCCGCCATGCCGGCATATTTTCGATCAGGACATTAGAGCTTCCCGGCCCCGGGCCCAGCGGCGTGCCGTGTGATGTCAGATCCCCCACTCTAGCTGCAGGCGGCATACGTTCAAACCTCAGTTGATCTTAACCAACGCACCCTGAATCGTGAGATTGCCCGTGGCCTTTATGCTCATAGTCCCCCCAGATTCGATTTCTATCTCCCTGGCCTTGATGCTCAGCTTGAGATCGCTGGCAATGGTCATGGAGTTGGAAACCGAGTCTATAAGCACGGAGTTCTTTCCCGTCTTGTCCTTGATCTCTATCTTCTCCGCGCCCGAAGCGTCGTCCAGCAAAATTGAGTGGCCGGATTTGGTCCGGATCAGCACCTTTCCCTGGCGGTCATCGTCGTCGAAGGTCATCTCATGGCCGCTTCGGGACCTGATCACCCTTATGTTGTTCTTCCCGTCCGAGTTTGAGCCTGGGGGCTTATCTCTGCCATTCCAGAGCGCTCCCAGAACGTAGGGGTGGCTCATATCTCCGTGATCGAAGGCCACCACGACCTCGTCCCCGACCTCAGGCAGGAAGTATGCTCCCCTCTCTTTTCCGGCCATGAGGGTGGCAACCCTTGCCCAGTAGCTCTCCTCACTATCTCCAATACAGGGAAACCTGACCTTGACCCTGCCCAGGTTCTCTTCATCCTGGTTATTGGTGACTACTCCAAGCACTATGCCCTCGATCCTCCTCTCCCTCGACTGGGGATTGTCCACAAGGTCAAATAACGCCAGAACCACCCCTCCTGACCTCAAAAGTTGTCGTATATCCGCCATCACCCAGGGAGTGGTGCACGCTCTTGACGTAGTATCTGCCGCTGAATCTCTTTCCTATACCCTCGATCCT
>CALMJN010000353.1 GCA_937864385.1 uncultured Methanosarcinales archaeon
CCGGCAAGGAAAATCCGGATGAGGACCGAGCATTGAGCTTGTATGCTTCTGGGATAAGTACTTTCCCGAAGCCATAAGACCGGCATGCAGCCTGAAAGAAGGGTCTGGCCTACACTGGCAATTATCTCCCAAGAAAAAGAAAAGCTGCTGGGGCAGGAGCAGAATCTGCCCGCTCCGTGCTCCAACTGCCCCAAGTTCTAGCTCAAATCACCTATTTACTCGGGAGGAAGGACCTGACCGCCAGCGGCGGGAGCCGCGGTGGAAGCCTCTCCCTTCACAATCCTCAGGCTGGAAAGCAGACCCTCGGTTACATCCAGGGGATAGGTGGAGGTGATGGTGACGCTGGTAGTGCCTACAGAGACCGGGCCGCATTCGCAGTCAATGCTGTCCAGCCAATACATAGATCTATAGACTTCACTTGGACCATCGGCAACAGCCTCAACAGGCTCAGCTGCAGTAAGGATGCCGTCCTTTCCATCTACCACCATTTCTTTCATGTTTGTTATGTTAAGGCCCTGAAGCATCATGCTCATTCCATTCAGTTGTTGAAGAACCTGTAGAGTGGAATCCGTCGGTTCTGCATAATCCGCTATTCCAATCGTGGCGAGAGTGGAATTATCCGTGAATAATGTCATCCCATATACATTAGCAACATCTGTCTCCATGGGCTCGCCAACTTGAACCTGGTAATTAGCATTCAAATCAAATGATACGCTGTAAGGTCCAACCTGCTGGCTATCTGGCGCGGCCATTGCTGCGGAAGATATCATCAGCATCAAAGCTGTCGCATATAGTAACTTCACTTACTTTCACCCCAAGCCCATTGGCTTCTTCATCATAGAAAAGTCTTCCTTTAATATGCCTCTCGTATATCTTCTCTATAGGTCCTCTGCCAGTCATCAAGCTAAAATATCGGCTCGTTTGATGTTGATCGTATGCAGAAGCACGGAAATGAGCCGGGAATTTATACCCTGATCCTGAGCCTGCCTGGGGCGGAGCAGATTGCAGTTGGCTCTCTGGGTGGGATTCATTTTCCAAAGGGATTCTACTCCTACACCGGCTCGGCCCGGGGCCCAGGCGGTCTCAAGCGCCTGGATAGGCATGCTGCGGTGAATGCTGGCAGAAGCCTCACCAGAAAGTGGCACATCGATTATCTCCTGCCCCGCTGCCAATGGCTGCAGGCGGTCGTCACCAGAACCGACCTGGACCTGGAATGCCTCATTGCCAGGAGCATTGGCGAGAGGCTTGCATCCGTGCCCCGCTTCGGATGCAGCGATTGCCGCTGCGCGAGTCACCTGCACTACTCAGAGAAAGAAGAAGAGATGATGCAGGCGGTATCCATGGCTCATGCCAGTGTCTCTGCTCTCCTTTAGATTAAGCCCCTGGATCAAAAAATGGTACTATAAAGCCTGCCGCTTCTTTTCATTCATGGGCAGGGCAGGGTCAAAACCGAGGTATTTCCTGCTACCAGCTCCGATCTTATCTGGGCATAGCCCATGTACATGCCGTTCATCATATAGGTCGGCGAGGTCCTGGCATTCTTCTGCACCCTCTGGCCTATTCTGGCTGTTCCCTGAATCTCAGAGCTGATCTCATAGACGGAGAAGCTGTCATTCTGGTAGACCTTGGTGTCCTTGATCAGATCCTTGTCGATATTGTAGCTCTCAGAGAAGACAGAGCCCACCTCATAATTCTTGGCACAGAGGGCATTCTTGAGATCGCTCTGGGTCATGGGTGGAATATAAGGCCGGTAATCGTAATTGCCCGAGATGGTCAGCGAGATCCCATCAACCATGTAATCACCCAGTCTGTCGTTATAGACCACTGAATCTATGGTTCGGGTGGCCATGCCTGAGCCCCTGGTTCCCAGCACCACCTTCTGCCCGGCAAATCCGGCATGGGTCTGCATTACTCTGGACTCCTCAAGGTAGCCGCTCACGAATATCCAGGAATGCTCGCTGACGTTCTGACCCAATCGATCCTCATCCGATGAGGCAGCCCCGGAGGCAATCAAGGCCGCTGATACGATAAGAATCATGCAGGCCGCAGCCGCCAATGCAAAAAGCCATCCTCTCATCTACTCTGCCTCACCCCAACAGAATATGCAATGCGCGTGGGAGATATAAATCTGATCCCGTCTACATCGATTATTTATTGTTGAAGAGCCGAAATAAGGCTGTGATTGCAATGCGGTTTACCAAGTCTATTCTGTTTCTGATCCTGACAATTCTATTCTCTCCTCAGGCTTTAGCCCTGCAGACGTTCTCCGGTGACAGTATCTCCATAGACGTCCCTGTGGCCGATGACATCATCGCTGCCGGCGATGCAATCAGCATCAACGCGCCGGTTGATTCTGCCATCGCTGCCGGGGGGACGGTGAGCATCAACGCACCGGTCAAGGGCGATGTCCTGGCTTTGGGCGGCCAGGTCTATGTCAACTCCGATGTGGGAGGAAAGGTGGTGGCAGCTGGTGGAACGGTGCACCTGGGAGGAGATATCGGAACCAATCTGGTGGCGGCAGGACAGAGGGTCAAGCTGCTCCCGGGAAGGAATGTGGGGCGGGATGCCTATATCGCCGGCCAGGATGTGGCCAGCGCTGCGAATATCAACGGCACATTGCAGGTCAGTGCCGCCCGATTCAACAACACCGGCACCGCCGGGGAGGTCAAGTTCCATAAGATGGAAAATCAGGAAAGGAGAGATGATGATCTCAAGGCCGGATACAGCATCTTCAGCTTGATCTACCTCTTAGGCTACTTCATACTGGGGCTGATACTGGTCAGGTACCTGCCCGGTATCTTCCGGGAGGTAGATGAAGAGGCGAGAAGGTCCACTCTCTTCAAGACCCTATTCGGATTTGTAATGATCGTGGCCGGATTCATAGCCATTCTGCTATTGGCGATGAGCATCATAGGCCTTCCCGCAGCTCTGATACTGGGTCTGCTCTTTTTCGCCGCCCTCCTGCTCAGCGGCAGCTTCATCTCTTTCAGCCTGGGAAGCTGGATCAACCAGAAGGCCAAGCTGAAGCGGGGAGATCTGGCCAGCTTTGCCCTGGGCTTTGTGGTACTAAATCTCCTCTTCTATCTGCCGCTATTAGGCTGGCTGATCAAGATGGCATCCATGAGCCTGGGATTAGCCTCTTTAATCTATGCATCCCGCCGCCTGGCGGCTGTCTGTCGCTGAAGGGGCCGGGATGACCCTGAAACATTTTTCCATTTTTCATTCCTAACCTGTGAGGTGGAATTGGATTGGGGAGGGGCTATGCCGGGCTATCAATCCCCGGCTTTCATGCATCCTTCTCTTGTTGTTTTTTTCCACCTGCAGATCCTGAATCCGTCGCCTCTATCCGCCAGCGGATGTTCTTGATCAACCCCAGCAGAGTGCGTGCCTCGCGCTCCGTCAGCTTTGCCCTTCCCAGGATGCGCCGCAGCATGAGCAGAGTATAGTCCACCTTATGCCGGGGATAGCGGACTTCATGGAGCAGAGCCCGGGACCTTTCTGCCAGAAGGTCCAGGCTCTCCCGGCGGGCCATCTCCAAGCTGCTGCAGTGCTGTTCTTTTTTTCGGGATAGCTCATAAAATAGAACCGCCGCAGAATGGGATAGGTTCATAACCGGATACTCCTGGGAGGTGGGTATGGAGATCAGCATGTCGCACAGAGCCAGCTCCTCGGAGCAGAGGCCGCAGTCCTCCCGACCCAAGAGCAGGGCTACGGTCCCCTCCATTCCCTGCAGCTTCTCGGCCAGCTCGCCCGGGCTCAGGCAGGGCACGCGAAGGTGCAGGCGCAGATGGTGCTGTGCTGTATCCAGCCTCTTTCCGGTGCTGCCCACCACCAGGTTGGCTCCGGAAATGGCCTCGCTCAGGCTGGTATAGCTGTGGGACATCTGCAGCACATCCCTGGCATGAGAGGCCATGGCCAGGCCGAAGTCCTCTATCCGGCAGGGATTGACCATCACCAGATCATGAAAGCCGAAGTTCTTCATGGCCCTGGCCACGGAACCCACATTTCCCTCGTAAAGGGGCTGGACCAGAACCACCCTCAGATGCATCGGCTTAGTTCCTTGGAGGCAATCTATTTCAGCCTTGCCGCGCATCTACGTCCATAGATGCTGGAATTTAAAGCACCGGCTCAGCTCTCTCTAGAACATCGCCCTCTGAGTCTGCTTTTTCGTCTCTCATCTTCACCAGTAGCCATCCTTGCCGGGTTCGGGTGAGGGCAAAGCCGCCGGATAGCTTTTCTCCCTCCAGCCAGAATGCAGCATGGCCCTCTTCCAGGGCCTGGGCCAGGGAGATGTCTTTGCCATCTTTGCGGGACATATTCACGTAGCTGCCCCGATCCCATATCTCCACTGTTCCGGCACCGTACTCTCCATCCGGAATCCTGCCCTGAAATGAGGCGTATTCCAGAGGATGGTCCTCGGTCTGGATGGCCAGGCGCTTGTCCCTGGGATTCATGGAAGGGCCTTTGGGAACGGCAAACGATTTGAGGACACCATCCACCTCCAGGCGCAGATCGTAGTGCAGCCTGCGGGAGCTGTGCTTCTGGATGATGAAGATCTGGCCTGGCGAGCTGGCCTCTCCGGAAGGCTGAGGCTCTTTCGTGATCTCGAAGTTCCTCTTATCCCGATATTTTTTTAGTGGGTCCGTGTCTGACGGGAGGGACTCTCTCCGGGATTCGTCCATTTAATAACACCTGCCATTTGGATTGGTTCAGCCATCTAACTCCGGTTTTGCCCAACACCCGCCTCAAAAAAAAATATAAATTTAAGGGAAGGTTGTCTAGCGTCCCCTTCGATTTTGCGAGCTGTCGTAGCTCCAATAATAGGTGTAGTAGGTATGACCGGTGGGCGGATAGGTATAGGTTATGGGGCTGTCCCAGTAGGGATAGCTCGGTGGCTGGGGGGCGGGCTTGGGCTTGGGATTGACCCAGTAGTTGCCGTATCCTTGCACATAGATGTAGGCATAGTTGCTCCATCCGCCACAATGGTACTGGAGAATGTGCCATCCCGGGGTATCGGCATAGAACCATCTTTTGTACCAACCAGGGTATGGGACATATCCTGCATACTGAGTGTCAAGCGTGCCGCTGGGATACCACTCATAAAACCAGATGTTTCCGCCTCTTGCCGTGGACATCCACAATGGCAGGTGGGCATAGAGATTGCAGCTGGCTACAGTGCGGGGGGCGTAGGAGACATAGAGCTTGTTAGGAGCAACGCCACCGCTGGGGACGATCACCTTATTGTAGGCGGGATAGGTTGCAGTTGCCTTGGCCCCCGGGGGAGCGGAAGAATAGGCCGCATCCTGGGTTGATCGCAT
>CALMJN010000354.1 GCA_937864385.1 uncultured Methanosarcinales archaeon
CGCAGTGGTGGCCTTCATGCATGGCGGGGGAACGGCTCTCATACAGCTGCCTCTCTTAGGCCTGGACCTGGCGGTAAGGGAAGAGGGCGCTGAACTGGCCCTCCTTCTCCTGGCCAGGACATTTGGAGGCATGTGCTCCCTTTATTTCATTGCCCTGACCACGCCCATGATCGAGATCTTCGCCACCCTCAGGTCGCTATGCATACCTTCATCGATCATTGAGCTGTCCATGATGATATATCGCTACATCTTCGTATTCCTGGATCAGGCGGCTCGAATCCACAGCGCCCAGGTCATGCGCCTGGGCGATGCCAGAGCCAGGAGCGCCATCAACTCCTTTGCCATGCTCGCATCGGTCCTGTTTCTTCGATCCTGGGAGCAGGGCGAGAGGCTGGTCCTGGCCATGGACTGCCGCTGCTATGACGGCAAGCTGGAGATGATGGAGCAGGCCGGAAAGGCGACGGGCCGGCAGATGCTGGCTGCTGCGGCTTATCTGGCCCTGGCCTCGACCATTGCTGTTTTAAGCAGAGATGCCTCTCTGCTGTGATGGCAATGACTGCTATCATCGAGATCCGAGATCTCAGCTACTCCTATGGAGACGGCACCCTGGCTCTGAAGGACATAAACATCAGCCTGGAGGAGGGATGCAAGGTGGCGCTGGTGGGGCCCAACGGGGCAGGCAAGTCCACCCTCATGCTGATGATCAACGGCATCCTCCGGCCCAGCTCGGGGGAGGTTTTCTTTGCCGGCCGGCCCTTGCAATACGATGCAGCGAGCCTGAGGGCCGTGCGCCGGGCGGTGGGCATGGTCTTCCAGAACTCGGACGACCAGCTCTTTGCCCCTACGGTTTACCAGGACATCGCCTTCGGGCCTACCAACCTGGGATATCCCGCCGAGAAGGTCAAAAGGTACGTCGGCTTTGCCCTGCAATATGTAGGCCTCTCCGGATACGAGCGCCGTCCGCCCCATCACCTCAGCGGCGGGGAGAAGAAGAGGGTGGCCATCGCCGGAATCCTGGCCATGGAGCCCCAGGTGATGATCCTGGATGAGCCCACATCAAATCTCGATCCGGCCAGCTCCGAGGAGATCATGGAGATGCTCGATGAGCTGAACCAGGGGGGGAAGACCATGATCATCTCCACCCATGATGTGGATCTGGCCTACCGCTGGGCTGATGAGATCATACTGATAAAAGACGGCGAGCTGGTGCGCCGTGGCTGCGGTCCGGATGTTTTTATGGACGGAAATCTGCTTCGAGAGGCCCGGCTCAAGCCTCCACTGGTTGTGGACATCTACCAGGAGCTGGCCAGCCGGGGGATCTTATCCGGTTCCAGGCCTCCCAGAAATATCCTGGAGCTATGCGATCTATTGCAGCCTGAGGGCAGAGGCAGACCCCTGGGGAAGATCTACATCTGGGATGTGGATGGGGAAGATGAGGTGCAGGTCATAAGCATGATTGATCGGATGGAAAACTGCTACAAGGGGGCTATGGGCACCGGGGCCAAGCTTTTGGCTGAACGGTGTGGGATTCATCTGGATTTTACCTACGGGGTGATAGACAAGTGCATCCTCAAGGCCCTTATAGGCAAAGATGCCCTGATCATGACCTCGGGTGGGATGGTGGAGCATACCATGAAGAGGATCAGCGACTATAGCCGGGAGTCGGGAGCAGAGATTGAGGCGGTCAGGATCCAGAGGCCATGAGTGGATCACATAGCCGGCAAATGCTTTATCCGGCCCGAAATC
>CALMJN010000355.1 GCA_937864385.1 uncultured Methanosarcinales archaeon
AGGATATGGGTTCGCAGAGCGCTCTGGCTGGCCAGCTTGGACCAGATCTCCTCCGGGCTGCCGTTTATGTAATGCTCAAAAAGCTCCTTCATCTCGGAGCTGTTCTTGGCCAGGAGAAAAGACTCGCCGTAGGGGTCCAGCCCGGGCCGACCGGCCCGTCCGGCCATCTGGCGGTATTCGATGACCGGTATGGGCGCCATTCCCCGGCCGTACTCGTATCTCTTATAGCTCCTGATCAGTACTCTGCGCGCCGGCAGGTTCAGGCCTGCGGCCAGGGTAGGGGTGCTGGCTATGACCTTTATGCGGCTTTCCCGAAAGCCCTGCTCCACCAGCCTTCTTTGCTCCGGCAAGAGACCGGCATGGTGGAAGGCGACTCCATGAGAGACGCACGCCGCCAGGCGAGATGCCGTCTCGCTCTCCCCGCTGGCCAGAATGCGGGAGGACAGCTCCCTGGTGGCCTCATCGGGGACCAGCAGTGCGGAGAGCCGCGAGGCTGCTGCCTCGGCATTCTTTCTGGAGTTCTCGAAGATGAGGATCTGGGCGGACTGGGCCAGGGTATCCCGGACCAGGGCGGCAGACTCATCCTTCCCCCCCGCCAGGGGGGCTTCGCCGTCGGAGAACACCAGCCTCTCATTGCAGATGATCCCCTCCCGCAGCTGTATGGGCCGCCAGTCGCTACAGACCATATCCGCCCCCAGCCAGGAGGCGATCTCCCCGGAATTAGCAACGGTAGCAGACAGGCCGATTATCTGCAGTGCGGGGTTACAGCGCCGCAGCTTGGTGATGGTCATCTCCAGGGTGGGGCCGCGTCCCGGATCATTGAGCAGATGGATCTCGTCCACCACCAAGACGGAGAGGTCTCTTACCCAGGAGGCGCCATTTCTCATAAGGGAGTCCGCCTTTTCCGATGTGGCGATGATGATCTGATTTCGTCCCAGACGCTCGTCCTTCTTGTCCAGGTCTCCCGTGCTGATGCCCACGGCCACCCCCAGCTCCCTGAACTTCTGGAAGGAATCGTACTTCTCCGAGGCCAGGGCCCGCAGGGGAACGATGTATAGGGATCTCTGGCCGGCCAGGGCGGCACGCAGCATGGCCAGCTCGGCCAGAAGGGTCTTGCCCGAGGCGGTGGGCATGGCTAAAAGCATGCTCTTTCCGTCCAGAAGGCCTCTTTCCACCGCCTCGGCCTGGGGAGGATATAGCTCCCTGTAGCCGCGAGAGGCATAGAGCTCGATCGCTTCTGGAGGCAGCCAAGAGCCCAGGTCCTTTACCTCCAGCATCCGGCCACCTCCGGCATCTTTTTCTCTATCGACATCTCAGATCCTGATTCTTATTGCTGCCGCCAAGAATGCATCTCCTCTAATCTTAAATACTACGTGAAAGTACTAACTGCGGGATTGCAGCTGCAATCCCCAAAAGAGATCATCATATAAATGCATCTTCCATGGAGGGAAACTAATGTATGCCGATCGGATAAAGAACCTCCCGCCCTACCTCTTTGCCGCCATTGACAAGGCCAAGCAGGAGGCCAGAAGCAGGGGCGTGGATGTCATTGACCTCAGCGTTGGCGATCCCGATCTGCCCACGCCGGAGCACATTGTAAGAGCCCTGAATCAGGCGGCCAGCGATCCATCCAACCATCAATATCCCTCCTATGAGGGCAAGCTCTCCTTCCGAAAGGCGGTGGCCGACTGGTATCAGAGGACATTCGGGGTGGATCTCGATCCCCAGAATGAGGTATTGACACTCATCGGCTCCAAGGAGGGCATAGCTCATGCCCCTCTCGCCTTTATCAATCCGGGAGACGCGGCATTGGTTCCCGATCCGGCCTACCCCGTTTACAGGACCGCCACCGCCTTTGCCGGGGGCGAGCCGGTGATCATGCCTCTCCTGCGGGAGAACCGGTTCCTGCCGGACCTGGATGGCATAGCCCCGGCGGACGCCCGCCGGGCCAAGATCATGTTTCTCAACTACCCAAACAATCCCATCGGCGCCTCTGCCGACAGGCCATTCTTCAAGAGGCTGGTCGACTTCGCCCATGATTATGATATCATCATCATGCACGACAACCCCTACTCTGAGACCTACTATGATGGAGATAGGTCGCTCTCCCTGCTGGAGACGGAGGGAGCAAAGGATGTGGCGGTGGAGTTTCATTCGCTTTCCAAAACATACAACATGACCGGCTGGAGGATTGGATCGGTGGTGGGCAATGCCGATGTGGTGGCGGGAATAGGCAAGATCAAGAGCAATATCGACTCGGGGACCTTCGGAGCGGTCCAGGATGCGGGGGTGGTGGCTCTTAGCAGCCCCAGGTCTGTGGTGGACGGGATAAGGAAGATCTATCAGTATCGCATTGAAATTCTCTACAAAGCCCTCAAGGATCTGGGGCTGGAGCTGGAAAAGCCCCGCGCAACGCTCTATCTCTGGGCCTGGGCGGGAGGAAGCTCCATAGAGTACGCCGGAAGGCTTCTGGAGAAGACGGGAATTGTAGCCACGCCGGGTGTGGGCTTCGGAAAGTATGGAGAAGGGTACATCAGGTTCTCCATCACCCAGCCCACGGCCAGGATCGAGGAGGCGGCGGCCCGGCTGGAGAAGATGGGAAATTGAGAAATACAGCGACCCAGGCCGGAAGGGAGTTCGAAAGGGAAATCAAATCATCAATATTTTTATAATTTGTAATTATGGAGGAGACTGAAATTGAAAGAGAATTATTCTGCTAAGGAGATCGAGGCCCGATGGCAGAAGACCTGGGAGGATGAGGCGGTCTTCCAGCCTGAGCCGGACTCCCGAGAGAAGTTCTTCTTAACCATACCATACCCCTATCTCAATGGAAATCTGCATGCCGGGCACACCCGCACCTTTACCATCGGCGATGCCGTGGCCCGCTTTCAGAGGATGAGAGGAAAGAACGTCCTCTTTCCCATGGCCTTTCATGCCACGGGAACGCCCATAGTGGGGCTTTCTGAATTAATAGCCAACCGCGACCCATTGATCTGGGATGTCTACACCAAGCTGCACGGCATTCCTGAAGCGGAGCTTTCCAGCCTGAACACGCCGGAGAAGATTGTGCTCTACTTCCGGCGTGAGGCCAAGCGGGCCATGCAGTCCATAGGCTACTCCATAGACTGGAGGAGGGAGTTTACCACCACCGATCCGGCCTACAGCAAGTTCATCGAGTGGCAGTACGGCATACTGCGGCGATTGGATTATGTGGTCAAGGGCAGCCATCCGGTGCGCTGGTGTCCGCACGACAAGAATCCGGTTGAGGATCACGACATCCTCAAGGGCGAGGATGCCACCATCATGGACTTTGCCTTGATCAAATTCCGCATGGGCGATAAGGTTCTGCCCTGCGCCACCCTGCGTCCGGAAACGGTCTTCGGGGTGACCAACCTCTGGCTCAATCCGGATGTGGATTATGTGCTCTGCACAGTCAACGGCGAGAGCTGGGTGGTATCCAAAGAGGCCTATGAGAAGCTGACATTCACCGACAGAAGCGTTGCCTTCGGCTCGGAGATCTCGGGAAGGGAATTGATAGGAAAGAAGGTAACAAATCCGCTCACGGGAACGGAGGTTCCCATACTGCCTGCCGCATTCGTGGACCCGGATAACGGCTCGGGGATTGTCATGTCCGTGCCGGCTCATGCCCCTTATGATTATCTGGCGCTCAAAGACTTATACGACAAGGACCTCACGGAGTACGGCATAACCGAGGACCTCAGGCAGATCAAGTTCATTTCTCTGATCCAGTCTCCCGGATATGGGGAGCTTCCCGCGGTAGAAGCAGTCAACGAGCTGAATGTGGCAGATCAGAACGATCCCAAGGCAGAGGAGGCCACCAAGATGGTCTACCGGCGGGAGTTTCATAACGGCGTCCTCAAGGCCAATACCGGAAAGTACGCCGGCATTGCCGTCTCCAAGATCAAGGACGTGCTCCTGGCTGATCTGATAGAGCAGGGCATGGCGGAGATCTTCTATGAGTTCTCAGAAACGCCGGTGATCTGCCGCTGCGGCACCCGCTGCGTGATCATGATGGTGCGGGACCAGTGGTTTTTGGAGTACTCCGACCCGGAGTGGAAGAGCAATGTCTTGCGCTGCCTGGCGGGGATGAAGATCATACCGGAGGAGTTCCGGACCGAGTTCATCAACAAGGTGGACTGGCTCAAGGACAAGGCCTGTGCCCGGCGCAAGGGCCTGGGGACTCACCTGCCCTGGGACAAGGAGTGGCTGATTGAGTCGCTGGGAGATTCGACAATTTACATGGCCTACTACATCCTGGCCAAGTATGTCAATGCGGGGATGAAGATAGACAGCCTGCCGCCGGAGTTCTTCGAGTACATCTTCATGGACAAGGGCGACGCAGCGAGGGTGGCGGGCATAACCGGCATACCGGAAACGACGGTCCGGCAGATACACGACGACTTTGCCTACTGGTATCCGGTGGACATCCGCACCTCGGGCAAGGATCTGGTGGCCAATCACCTCCTGTTCTTCCTCTACCACCATGTGGCGGTCTTCCCGGAGAGGCTCTGGCCCAAAGCCATTGCGGTCAACGGCTTCGTCTCCCTGGAGGGGCAGAAGATGTCCAAGTCCAAGGGGCCGCTTCTCACCCTGCGCCAGGCCGTCGCTGATAACGGAGCGGATGTGACCCGCCTCTACATCCTGGGCAATGCGGAGGGAACGGCGGATGTGGACTGGAGAAACGATGGTGTGGAGGCCACCCGGGCCCATATGGAGAGGTTCTACAACTTCGCCCGGGAGGTGCTGGCGGACGGGAGCATCGACGCCTCGGCGGACAAGAGCCTCATCGACCGCTGGATGCTCTCCCGCCTGCAGCGGCGCATAGCCGAGGCCACGGAGGCGATGGAGAATATCCAGACCCGAAGAGCATTGCAGAGCGCCTTTTATCTGCTCTTCAACGACCTGCGCTGGTACCAGCGGCGGGGGGGCAGGAATCAGCTCAGGGCCGTACTCAGCGCCTGGGTGAGGATGATGTCGCCCTTTACGCCGCACGTCTGCGAGGAGATCTGGGCGGCGGGGCTGGGAGAGGGATATGCCTCTCTGGCAGAGTGGCCGGCGGCGGATGCCGCCCTCGTAGACGAGAGGGCGGAGAAGGCGGAGGATCTGCTGGAACGCACTCTAAAAGACGTGCAGGAGATTCTGACCATCACCAAGTCCACACCGGCGAAGATCACCCTCTACACCGCTCCGGCCTGGAAGAAGGAGATGCTGCGCCTCGCCCTGGACAGCGCCCAGGCCAATCTTGGCAAGCTGGACATGGGGGCGCTGATGAAGCAGGCCATGGCCACGCCGGCCATAGCAGCGCACAAGAAGGATGCTCCCAAGTACGCCCAGAAGCTGGCCAAGGCGGCCCACTCCCTGTCGGCGGAGGCGCTGGGGCTGGATGAGTTCGAGACCCTCACCCGGGAGAAGGCCTACCTGGCTGACGCCTTCGGCGTGCCGGTGGAGATCTTCTCGGCGGACGAGGCGGGGGAGGACCCCAAGGGCAAGAGCCGCCAGGCGGAGCCGGGGAGGCCGGCGATATATATTGAGTGAAATACTTCCAGGTTTTATATTTCGGCCAGGCTGAGAACTGAACTCAGATGGCTGGTCTCTATTTTTAGATTTTTGCAGATATTGAAAAGTGGATAGTCCTGGGTCAATACGCAGGCGTTGTTGTTTTTTGCGCAGAGGATTATGGATGAGTCGGTGAAGCCGAATTTCCAGGCCTTTTGGCTCAAGCATCTATGGGACAGGATTTCATCCTTGGGGATATGAATTTCATGGACTAGCTTAAAATAATTAAGGTTTGCGTAGAATAGCTCCTCTTTGTCTTTCCTATTGCTGATATCGTTATCAATCAGGTTCCAGGCCTCGGAGAGAATCCCAGGGGTGATCAGCCTATCCTTTGCATGGCTTAAATACTGCTTTAGGATATCGTAATGTACCGCATTGCAGGGCTTTCCATCATATTTTATTCTCTTCATTTTAGAGATCCTTTCAGGATCATAATTTCCAGCTAGAAATAATATAAGCGGGCCGGTATCGATTACCACTTTAGCCGGGACTTTGATCAATCTTCTCGACATCCATGATTTCTCCTTCGTCGCTCACGATAATCCTGAACCTCTTGGCCTCCTCGTCGAATAGATCCTGGACCGTGCAGATGACAATCCAGTTATCGCCCTCTTTTTTTACAGAGACTGTCTCAAAGATGAATTTGATGAGAGACTTGGTCTCCTCAAAGTACTTCCTGGCCGCTATCCCGGCATCTTTAGCATTCATAATCAGGCCTCAAATGCGGCTCTATTATGAGCAATACATTTTTAAATTTTGCCCAGAAAGGACATGGCGCTATGAGTTCTGATGGCAGCAATTGCTGCTGCTCTACAGGCAAGATGGGTAAAGGCAGACATGATTTCATGGCCAGAGTGGAAGATGAGATCGTGGTGGTCAAGGATGTTCCCGACAGCGCCACGGCGGTCGGCATTCCGGCCCGCGTCATCATCGAAGAGGCAGATCTTCGCCGCGAAGCGCAAGCCGCAACTCTGCAAAACTGGGCTTTGCTACCCGGAAAACCGTAGAGCAAAGCCGCTCCATTTGGTCCAGGGAATGGGCATCGGAATTCCTCAGCAGGGGGAAATTCGCCGATCCGCGCTGCTGCGTGGTGATTTCCAGCGCCAGCGTCGACGGCGATGTCAGCCAGACCATCACGTTCAAGGGTCGCGCGATATTGCACAAGGACCAGGCCACCCGGGACTGGTTCTACCCGGACTTCGCCCGCCATGCCAAGAGCCCAGCCCCCACACCGGAGGACTTCGTCGCATTCCTGGACACCCCGGCGCGCATCATCATCGAAGTGGTACCAGAAAAAATCATCAGCTTCGATGGCGGCCTCATGCGCGACGCTACCAGCGCCGCGCTGCAATAACCGGTTACGGCATGTGGCTGCTGTCCACGCGCCCGGACCTGGCCGTGTGGAATGCCCAGAACCAGACCCCGTCGCCAACTCCGGGTGCCTACTTGCTCGGCTTTGCGCCGCTGCTGCTATTCGCCGCGTTGGCCGTGATCGCCGTGCTGCTGCAGAAGGCCGGCTATTTGCAGGACTCGATCACCGCCGACCACTACCACGATCTCGGCAAGTTCCTGTTCGCCTTCGTGTTCTTCTGGGGCTACATCGCCTTCTCGCAGTACATGCTGATTTGGTACGCCAACTTGCCGGAAGAGACCATGTGGTACATGGCCCGCCAATCCAACGGCTGGGCCGCGGTTTCCCTGCTGCTCTTGTTCGGCCATTTCCTGATCCCGTTCTGCGGACTCATGTCGCGGCGGGCCAAGCGGAACAAAGCCGTGCTGGCTGCTTGGGGCGGCTGGTTGCTGGTCATGCACTGGATCGACCTGTACTGGCTGGCGACGCCCACACCGGCCAACGGGCCCTCGTTCGGGATCGTCGATGTTTTGTGCCTGGTGGGGATGCTCAGCTTGTACGCCGCCGTCCTGTTGCGGATCGCTGCGGACCGCGGTTTGTTGCCGCAGCGGGACCCGTGGCTGGCGGAGTCGCTGGCGTTTCGCAACGCCTGACCGCAGAAGCCCGGCTGTTTCGGGAAAGCTGGGCTTCTGAATGCCTCGAAGAGGAGACGCATGGAACGACACAACGACCTGAATACGCTCAAGATTGCGGCCATCGGCTTTCTCGCAGCGCTGGTCACGTTCGCGGTTATTCTCGCGTTGCAGGTGCTGTACTACTCGGCCGCCAACGAGCAACACGACAGGAAGGTGATCCAAGCGCCGACGACGCAGAGCGACACGCTGCTGGCGGAGCAGGCGGTCAAGCTGACGCGTTACGACTGGATCGACCGCGGGAAGCAGACGGTGATGGTCCCCATCGACCGCGCGATGGAGTTGGTCGTGAAGGAATTGTCCGCGGCGCACAGCGAGGAGCGGAGCCATGAGCGGTAGTCGGTCGCAAGACAAGAGACTCGTCGTCTTCTCGGCGTGCGGGCTGGCCGCCTGGCTGAGCCTGTGCGGCTCAGTTGCGGCCCAACGCCAGGAGGCCGGGCCGGAGACGTTGCAGGAGATCGGGATCGATGACCGGTTCAGGTCTGTCGGCGGAGATTCCATGCTGGCGGTCCTGGTCCACCTGGCCCTGCACTGGGGCTACATCCGGTCCAGGCTGAAAGGGGGCGGGGGCTCAGCCGGCTGAACCGGCCGCGCCGGTCAACGATACGCTGGTTGTCGTGATCGGGAGCGACCCCGAACACCTGAACCCCGCGATATCAACCAGCTACCCGGTCGGGGCGGTTGGCGCCAGCCTGTTTTCCGGGCTGATCTCGAGAAATTCCGCCGGCCGCTACGAGCCCCAGCTCGCGTCCAGCTGGACGGTTTCACCTGACGATATGGTTTATACATTCAAGCTGGGCGACGCCAAATGGCACGACGGCCGGCCTTTTACCGCCGCCGATGTTCTTTATACTTATCAGGTAACGACAGACCCGAAAACTCCCACCGCTTATGCCGGTGATTTTCTGAAAGTAAAAAAAGCGGAAGTCCTGGATGACTACACCTTCCGGGTGACTTACGATAAACCGTTTGCCCCGGCGCTGATCAGCTGGGGGGCGGCAATTCTGCCTCGACATCTTCTGGCAGGCGTTGATATTACCCGCAGTCCGCTGGCCCGCCGGCCCATCGGCACGGGTCCATACAAGTTCAAGGAATGGGTTGCCGGTCAGAAAATCGTCCTGGTTTCCAATGCCGATTACTTTGAAGGCAGGCCTTATATCGACGGTT
>CALMJN010000356.1 GCA_937864385.1 uncultured Methanosarcinales archaeon
ATGTTCCGGCCCACCTCCTGGGGATAGAAGAGTATCAGGCGAATGGTGGCCTCGGGATCGACCAGGAAGACCGCTCTCACAGTATTGGCCCCCTTACCGGGATGGATCATTCCCATCCTCTCGGCAATCTTGCCCTGATCGTCGGCGATTATGGGGAACTTGATCTCTACCTTCAGGTTTTCTTTGATCCACTCGGTCCATTTCATGTGGGAGAAGACCTGATCTATGGACAGGCCGATGAGATCGCAGTTCAGCTTTTCAAACTCACCCCGCCTCTTCTCAAATGCCACAAACTCGGTGGTGCAGACCGGTGTGAAGTCAGCCGGATGGCTGAAAAGGACAAGCCACTTACCACCGTAGTCGCCGGGCAGATTGATTATGCCCTGTGTGGTCTTTACCTGCATGGGCGGGAATTTGTCACCGATCAGCGGGAAGTTATTCTGGCCGCAGCACTCCATATGATGCTCTCCATAATGCATATGGTCATGCCCCAATCCACTCAGGGGCACCTTCTTCTCTGTCATGCACATACAATTCCCCTCGTCTTTTTTATTAATATTGGACTGCTCTTCCTCCAGCCGGCAGAGCTTGCAGCTATGATGCCAGGTTGGCTGTACTATGATTTGAATTTGATTATCGCAGGTGTACTTTCCAGAATTCATCTGTTGCACGAAGTCACGTACCTTCTCCGTAGATAATGCGTGCGGCTTGATTCTCCCTACCTCTCTGCCGTAAACCTCGTGATGCCCCCCCGTATTTTCAATAGCCACAGCCACATATTCCGGTAGATCCTCGCTACTGCCATCATTGATGTAGAGCAATTTTCCGAATAAGAAGCTGTAGCAAAGAGGCCATTTGTGCTCCGTCATCGCATTTACCAGGTCGTCTTCTCTGCCGATCTCTTTAAAGGAGAAACTTCGGTCACTATGATTCATCTCTTTCCCCCAATATTATCCTAGGAACTGATTCTCAGGCATATGGGCATATGCCAGAGCCTGGAACCAGGAAACCTCCCCTACCCATTCTATCCTATTAAACTAAGACCGCATAGGTTTATTTAAGAGTAATTATTAGATAAGAATTACTATGATCAGTTCAGAGAATTTGGAATCATCCATAATCAAGAACTTCCGCAACAGCGGCTATCGAGCCACTCCTCAGAGAATAGCCATAAGCAAGTATGTCCTTAGCAGCCGCCAGCATCCTACGGCGCAGAAGGCCTATCTTGAGGTTAAGAAGGAGCATCCCACAGTCAGCCTGGCCACAATTTATACTACGATTAAAATCCTTAAAGAATCAGGCTTGATTCAGGAATTGAATATGCCTAAAGGTCAGACCAGATTCGATCCGAATATACAGCCCCATGCCCACCTTCTCTGCATGAAATGCGGCAGCATAAGAGATTGGATAGATCCGATTATGCCGGAATTGATAGCCAGGGTCTCCGATGAAGCCAATTTCACCATAATCGGCTCCAGCCTGGACTTAAAGGGCATATGCGATAGATGCGAAAAAAGAGGCGAGAGCCCGGTCAAAGGCGAGAGCCAGGCATCGAGAGCCGAGGCCAGCCAGTGATTTCAGTATGACATGAATAAGGCCATAGAATTGATTGCTCTGGCCAAGGAATACTGCGGCAAGAGGGTAATCGACGACCTGAGCCTGATGGTGGAAGAGGGCGAGATATTCGGCTTCTTGGGGCCCAACGGAGCAGGCAAGAGCACCGCCATCCGCATCTTAACCACTCTGACCAAGCCGACGGCAGGTCATGCCCTGATCAATGGCTTTGATGTGGCCAAACAGCCCCATATGGTCAAGTCCCAGTTCGGCATAGTCCAGCAGCATCTCAGCCTCAACCGGGAGTTGACGGTGAGGGAGAACCTGGAGCTGCATGCCCGGCTGCACCATCTCTCCGGATGGGAAAAAGATCGGCGCATAGATGAGCTGCTGGATTTCGTGGATTTGACCGGATTTGCCCATCAGCTCATAGATAAGATCTCTGGAGGCATGAAAAGGAGAGCCATGATCGCCCGTGCACTAATTCACAGGCCAAAGATCCTCTTCTTAGACGAGCCGACGGTGGGCCTGGACGCCCAGAGCAGAAGACGGGTATGGGACCTGATCCGGGGGATGAATTCCGAAGGCACAACAGTCTTCTTGACCACCCACTATATAGATGAGGCAGAGATGCTCTGCCATAGGGTGGGGATAATCCATCAAGGCAGATCGATGGCCATCGGGTCGGCAGATCAACTGCGCCGGAATCTGGGAGAGATTGCCGTGGAGAGCAAGAGAGATGGCCGCACCAGATACTGCTATTTTCCGGATAAAGAGGCCGCCTCCAAGTTCGTACTGGAAATGAAAGCTGCAGATGGAGTGGTTATGCGCCAGTCCAATCTGGAAGACGTATTCATCGAGCTGACCGGGAGGAGGGTTCTGGAGGAGTGATGGACGCCTACACCATAGTATGGTCGGATATGATGATGCTCAGGCGCCGTTTTGCCAAGTATCTTCTGACCACTCTCCTGAGCCCACTGCTCTATCTCATGGCCTTTGGATGGGGGCTTGGCCGGGGCATGAGCGTCGATGGAACGGACTACCTGGAGTTTGTGGTCCCGGGCATTATCGCCCTGACGGCCATGACCACCAGCTTTAATGGCGCTGGAACCAGGCTGAACACGGACCGGCTGTTCTTCAGGAGCTTTGATGAATGCCTGATGGCCCCCATCAGCTCCCTCTCATTGCTCGCTGGAAAGGCCATTATTGGAGTATATCGAGGTCTGGTCAGCTCAATTGCTTTTATTCTGGTGGCAATGCTCATTGCTCCTGGTATTCATATAGGCCCGCTCTTTGTCCTCAGCCTTCTGCTCACCTGCTTGATATTTTCCTTCCTGGGAGTTCTGGCCGCCCTTCTGGCCGGCACCCATGAGGACATGGCCACATTCAGCAGCCTGATACTGCTGCCCATGACCTTTCTGGGAGGGACATTCTTCTCCTTGAGCCAGCTTCCATTAGCTTTAAAGATGGCTTTGTATCTCCTCCCCCTCACTCATTGCAGCATGTGCCTGCGGGCGGCGGCTCTGGATGGCAGCTTTCCCTGGTGGTCTCTTCTGGGCATGGCCGCCTTTCTTCTGGCCTTTTATCTGGCAAGCATGGCTGTTCTCAAGAGGCTCAGCGTATAAGAGGGTAAAAACCGATAACTTCACCCAGCCCATGCAGATGAAGATGGCCTTTCATCCCTTGCAGGCATAGCGAGGATTTTAGCAGATCAGGATCTCTTTTCCAGTTTATCCGGGCCTTTGTTCTTGCCCTGGCCCTTGAAAAAGGTGTAGCAGAAGACACCATCATCCTCTGCGGCACGGTACAGGTCACGCACCCCTTGCTCAAAGTCGCCCATCTCAATCAATCCCGCATTCACTGCCGCAGGGCCCACCCCCTCGATCATGGCTGTGAATGTCTTTTTGGTGAATCCCTCTACCAGCTCTGGTCGGCTGGAGTCGACATAAACCATGCGGGGGGATACGGATACCTCAGAGAAGCCCGCTGCTCTAAGAAGGGGATAGAGCTCTCTGCCGATCATGGCATTGCCGCCGGCTCTCTTTTGCAGCTGTACCTGGCAGCCTATGGCCCGCCTGGCGGCGGCGCTGTCCGGATGAAAGTAGGCCGAGCCGTGGTCTCCCTCGATCACAGTGATGCTGCCCCCTGGCTTGATGAATTTCTTTAAAGTTGTCAGCGCCTCAACCGGACAGGGCAGATGCTCCAGGACGAAGCAGATGAAGAGGTGATCAAATAGCCCCTCCCGGAAGGGAAGATGGAATATATCCGCCTGGAGGACCCTGACATTGTTTAGGCCCACCTCCGCCACCTTCCTAGAGGCCTCTTTAGCGGAGGCACTGGAGACATCCAATGCTACGATCATGGCCTGCGGGCTATTTTTTGCCAGGGGTACAGTCTGAGCTCCCACTCCGCAGCCTGCTTCCAGAACAAGAGATCCCGGCGCAAAGCGGGTATCCCAGTGCAGCATTTCCTCCAGAGTGGAGGCCTGATCCTGCAGCCGGGCGCTCTCCCGGGGAGCATAGCCATGAACATAAGCATTGTTCATAACTGGTCGATGGCGGACGGCATATTTCAGCTTTTCTTGCAGGGATTGCAGTAGCAGGGCTTGTAGATATGAAACAGGTCTGTTTATCCCTTCAAAGCCAGTCCAGCGGCTGCTGTCATCGCCAGACCTAAATACTTTGTCCCAGAAAAAAAGGATTTTTATGAGAGAGTTCCCCAGGCCCAGGATCGTTGTCAGTAAATGCATCGAATTCGATCACTGCCGCTATGACGGCAGCATGATCCCCAGCGATTTCGTCAAGGCCCTCAAGCCCTATTTGGACTATAGTCCCGTCTGCCCGGAGATGGAGATTGGCCTTGGCGCTCCCAGAGAAACCATCCGCATGGTCACCGCTGGGGACACGATCCGGTTGATGCAGCCGGCCACAGGCCTGGACCTGACGGACAAGATGAACCACTTCGCCCGGGGCTTTCTATCCTCCCTGCCGGAGGTGGACGGATTCATACTCAAGTTCCGCTCCCCTTCCTGCGGCCTGAAGGATATCCGGGTCTACTCCGGAGCAGAAAAACCCAGGGCGGTATCCAAGGCGCCCGGCTTTTTTGGGGGAGCGGTCATGGAGTCGTTCTCCCACCTTGCCGTAGAGGACGAGGGAAGGCTGCGAAACTTCAATATCCGGGAGCACTTTCTGACCAAGCTTTATGCTTTGGCCTTCTTCCGGGAGGCCAGAAGCGAGGGCCGAATCTCATCTCTGATCAGCTTCCACGAGGCCAATAAGCTCCTGCTCTCATCCCACAGCCAGAAGGAGACCAAGATGCTGGGAAATATCCTGGCCAATCACGACGGCCTGAGCCATGCCGATCTTTCCGGCAGATACCGGGAGCATCTGACCCTAGCCCTGGCCAGGCCGCCCCGAATATCATCCCGGGCCAATGTCTTCATGCATGCTCTGGGCTATTTCAAGGATGACCTCACGGCCCGGCAGAAGGAGCTGTTTTTACAGAACATCCAGAGATACAAGAGCAAGAAGCTTCCCTCCCGCGCCCTTCTGGCCATGCTCCAGTCCTGGGCGGAGGGATTCGGCCAGGAGTATCTCATCAATCAGAGCATCTTCCAGCCCTTCCCTGAGGAGCTGGTGGAGCTGTGCCAGGACTCGCAGTGCGAATGGGCGGCAGAGGAGCTTTTTTCTGGCCGGCCATGAAGATCGGCTACCCCACTATCGCCCTGGGGCTGGGCTGCACTCCCAGCCACACCTTTCGCCTGGCCTCCTACTCCGAGGAGAAGCTGGAGAGGACGGTGGAGAAGAACCTGGACTGCCTGGAGAAGATCCTCTCTTACAATTTAGAGCATGATCTGCTGTTCTTTCGCATCAGCTCGGAGACGGTGCCCTTCGCCTCCCATCCCATATGCCGATTGGACTGGGAGAAGCGCTTTGCCCGGCGGCTGAGGCGAATAGGCGGCTTTCTGTCGGAGCATCAATTCAGGATCTCCATGCATCCGGATCAGTTCATAGTGCTCAACTCCCCAAATCCGGATGTGACGGAGAGGAGCATTGGCGAGATCGATTATCACTGCCGGCTGCTCGATCTCCTGTCACTCTCGCAGGAGGCCAAGGTGCAGATTCACGTGGGAGGAGCCTATGGGGACAAGAAGAAGGCTGCTGAGCAGTTCATGGAAAACTATGAGAGGCTTTCAAGCTCAGTCAGGGAAAGGCTGGTGATAGAAAACGACGACCGGCTCTTCAGCCTGAGAGACTGCCTGGATATAAGCCAGAAGATCCAGATTCCGGTGGTCTTTGACAGCCTGCACCACCAGTGCCTCAATAACGGGGAGAGCTTCTCAGAGGCGCTGGCCGCCGCCGGCCAGACCTGGGGCCCTGCCGACGGCCTGCCCATGGTCGACTATAGCAACCAGGCGACGGGCGGGCGGCCGGGAAAGCATGCCCCGTCCATAGATGAAGAAGAGTTCAGGCAATACCTCCAAGAGACAGCCGGACTGGACTATGACCTGATGCTGGAGATAAAGGACAAGAACATCAGCGCTCTCAAGGCCCGCCGGATCATCCAAAGCCACGGTGGCTTTTCATGAGGGGCCGGAGAGGGCATAACCAGCTAATAGCAGGCGGAGCAAATTATAGCTCAATTGTTCCTCAGAGCAAGAGG
>CALMJN010000357.1 GCA_937864385.1 uncultured Methanosarcinales archaeon
GAGATAACTGAGCAGGGGAGATTGATGAATAGTCCTTCCAAGCAACTCCATCAGCGACCGGCTCATCCCGGCAGCCCTCTCAAGCTCAGCTAGCCCCTTATCTATAAGATAGAAGCCAACGTGTGCACGTCGATCTTCGCTGCCCCAGGCCTCAAAACTCTCCTGGGCCAGTTTTATAGCCTTGAGTGCGACCTGCTCCTCAGATAGCAAGCTGTGCCTTGCGATCTTCTCAACTGTGTGGCGGTAACGATCCCGTG
Organism: uncultured Methanosarcinales archaeon; assembly: GCA_937864385.1. Taxonomy (GTDB): domain Archaea; phylum Halobacteriota; class Methanosarcinia; order Methanotrichales; family Methanotrichaceae; genus Methanothrix. The sequence goes on from CALMJN010000357.1 coordinate 258, forward strand.
TGGCAAAGTCCATCTGACTATATGTCCCAACAGGATCCATGTGCAATGCCTTCTCAACAACGCTTGCCCCCTCTACAAACGTCCTCCAGTCCATGGACTCAAGAAAACGAAAGCTTCCGATGTTGTTGCCTATGGATACCTTATCAGCTGCCTCTTGCTGTAGATCCTCCTGGACCATCTGGTCGATAGTTTTTCCCTTCTCAGCGAGACACTCTTCAATCCATATCAACGGGACAGTCAGAGCATGACTCTGTCCCTCCAACCGTCTGGCAAACTCTGCCACAAAAGCACAGGACATTGGTGGGCCTGAGCGGGCCAAGTCAGCCACTACAACGATCATGCTTTTTGGTTCTGTCTCTGCCGTCAAAATTACCTGATCAGCCCAATATCCTGCCAGGTTGCGGTCAATCCTAGCCTTGGCTATTCGCAAAGAGATGCGTCGCAGGTTCTCTATCAGTGCCAGGCGGAGCATAATCGCAACTGCCCAGAGCTCGCCCAGGTTAAGCACTGTAATCGTCTGATAAGCATCCACGAAACGTTTCAGGCTCTCAGCATCCACCCGACCATCGGTATGAAGGATCAGCTCCTTCGCAATATCATAAATACGCGGATATCCAGCCAACGGCCCTCTTAGCATATGCGGCAGTTCTTTACTGTAACCTTTCGGTAGATGTCGCTTAGCGGTGCGAATCTGCTCTTCTATCTTGTAGAAGTTGTCCAGCAGCCATACAGATGCTGGTGCAACTCGCAGGTTTGATGCCACAGCCTCCGTCAGCAGTTCATTTACCTGTAGCAGGATCACCTCGTTCTCGGCCAGCCTTGGCAAAAGCAGGTCCTCGCCGGGCATTGGATCAACTTCATGGCGTTCTGCCAGTGATTTAGCATGCCGCACCAGTTGGTTTGTGCTGAACAATTCAGATCGTAGCGGCTGCTCATCGCTGTATTGGCGTAGGAAGGCATTACTATCGAGGCATGCCTTTAGACGGTTTGAGGTCCTATTAACTGGATTTTGGCTTAGAATCAATTCTTGACACCCGGTTAGACTTGCAGTGATTTTAATATGGTTGCCAGTCATCTGTTGGCAGGGAGAACCCCAAACTCTAACTGAATAAAAAGAGTTCAGAGCTTTGACAGGATCATATAAAGTTCATCAATTATAACATATTATCGCTCGGCAGCCATAGCCTACATCCTTGGCCTCGGCCTTCGTCTTTCGGGCACTCCCCGCGACATCGAGTCATGCCACCCTCGCGCAGGTCCGTCCAATAGGTATAGGTCCTAGAGCCCCTTCTAGCTTTCATTGATCATCTCTTTCTCCCTTCTATACTGTATTGAGCTTTAGGGCTTCAGCATCAGTCAGAGCCAAATGTCTTTAAAAACACTCAATCTCTCACTTGACGTCAATGGGTAGCTTTTTTTCACGGATGGAAAAGTAGGTGCCATACCGATAAAAACTACTAAGCTGCAAGCTGCTGGGGGTATTCTTAAAAAATCAAAGTGGTCAAATTGATCAAGCTCGATGCGGCTTGCATTCCGATAGCGAACTCATGAAAGAGATTTTTGCTTTTGCGCATTCTTTGATTACCACAGCCAATAGATACGGATTCTAAATAGGCCCTCTTCATTGGAGGGCTGCTAATGCATATTCTAGCAATAGCAATATTGAATAGGGATAAGCGCTCAAAAGGATAACCAATGAATTGCCCAAAATCCAGCATTAATAGGAATGGGAAATCATGTTAGACGGCCTGGTTCAATTTGAGGCGGAGATCGCAAGCCCCAAGAGCATGCGGTCCAGGGTGATCTGGCCCGACTCTGAGGGCCCCTGGATAGATGGAGGGATGGAAGATCTCATGGTCCATTTCACCTATGCCAGCTGGACGGCCTACAACCTGGGCTGTGCCCTGTCCATGGCTCTCTCCAGCAAAGATGATGCCCTGGGCCGCTCGATCTCGGAGATGATGATCAGAATGATCTCCTCTATGGGTGCCATCCAGTTGGCGGAGATCCATCTCACACCGGAAGCCCTGGAGGATCTGAGGAGAAGTCGCCTGGATCCATAGTAGGCGGGCATCAGGATTGATTGCCTGAGAGCGAGATCTGCATTTTTAACAGCCGGATGCATCCAAAGCCATAGAAGAATAGTAGCCCGGCCAGGATTCGAACCTAGGTAAGGAGGTCCAGAGCCTCCTGTGATTGACCGCTACACTACCGGGCTTCGGAACCTACCTTACAGCAGGTAGTTATTAATCTATCGATTGGCCTCTCCCCTCCGCAGCTGGGCAGGCGAGAACCGCCACCCGTTTCTTTCCGACCAGATCACTTTCTTTCAGGTGCAGGACCTCATATCTGGACACATCTTTTTTATCCTTGAGAAAGTCTCCCAATCCGTTCAACTCAAAGCACAGCTTTTCCGTCCGGTAGTGCATGGGCACGACCAGGGCAGGATTTAGCTGGTCCATCACCTCATCGGCATCTCTGGCATCTATGGTGTACCTGCCGCCTACCGGCAAAAAGAGCAGATCCACGGGACCTATCTCCTTAATTTGAGACGGGCTCAATATATGGCCCAGATCGCCCAGATGACAGACTCTGATCCCATCCAGGCTGAAGCAAAATATGGTGTTCTCCCCTCTGAGCCTTCCCTTCTTCTGGTCATGATAGGACCTGACCCCCCTGATCTTCAAGCCCAGGCTGCTGTGCTCACCTGTTCCCAGGATCACCTGCGATCTGCCTCCTCCGGCATGGACATTGCTATGATCGGTGTGGGCATGGCTTATCAATACTATATCCGCCTTCAGTCTGGGCAGAGGATAGCCCACGGAATCCTCAAAGAAGGGGTCCAGGAGGATGGTGATGCCCTCCTCACCTTGCAGCAGAAAACAGGAATGTCCGAGCCATGTTATTATCATGGCATCTTTATTAGTGCCTCTGGCTAAAAATCTCTGTCGATCCGGGCATCGATGACGGCATGGACAACGCCGGGAGAAAACTTCTTTACCCTCTTGCATTTGAGGATCTCCGCCCGGCGTCCCATGGCTGCGGCGGCATCCTTCACTTCCTCCACTGCCGCTTCCGGAAATTGCCAGGAGGGAATGGTCTGGTGGTAGTGCAGAGTTCCACCCGGTTTAAGGGCGGCGATTCCCGTCTCAAGGTACCGGTTGGTTACCTGAACCATGCCCATCAAGACCCTGTCGGCAATACCCTGAGGCGTCTCTGCAGCGCAGTCGCCCAGGATCGGCTGGACGATATCTTGAACATAATTGGCCTCTATATTCTGGCACAAAAACTGGTAGGATTGGGGGTTGAGCTCTATGGCCAGAATCTTTCTGGGCCGGGAATGAACCGCCATTGGGATGCTGAAGTAGCCGATTCCGGCGAACATGTCCACCACTACCTCCCCCTGCCCCAGGCGGCTCATCCTCATGCGCTCCCTGAGGTTGCCGGGAGAGAACATCACCTCTCTGGCGTCAAGATGAAAGACGACGCCGTTCTCCTTATGCGTCGTCCTGCTACTGTTTCCGATTATGGTCCGGCGGACCGGCTGGCGCAGCTGTCCGGATATGCCCTCATCGGCCAGGACGGTAGAGCAGCGGGGATAATAGCAGAGAAGAGCGTCGCCGATATGGGATTCATAATCCCTCAGCCGGGGATGGATCTTGACTATGATCACCTCACCCAGTATGAACCAGCCGCGGGGAAGGAGGCAGAGGAGGCTTTCCGGGATCTGGTCCTCTAAAGCAGCGGATAGGTCGGGCAGCTTGCGGTAAAATGACGGCCTGTCCTGCACCACCATATCAAACTCGCCCAGCTGCCGCAAAACCGGTATCTCCACCCGGCCCTCCTTCTTTATGACCTTTCGGCTCTTGTCCAGAAGGCCGAGGCAGATTATCCTCTTTAAGGCCGCTTCGGCATCTTCTCTTTTGGCGATGGCGGCCAGGCTAGGGCTTTTTGGAGTAGCTCTGCTCAAAGCTTATTCCTTCTCCGGTCAGGTTGAACATCAGGATAAGGGTCTCATTTTTGCGGGTGATATCGTAGTCCTGGCCGTGAACCTGCAAGCTGGTGTCATATCCCTCCGCCGCAGCAAAGCTCAGTCCCGTGGGAATGGCAGTCCAGTTGCCCTGCAGATATATCCTGACGCTGGCATCGCTGCTGGACGCGGGGGCTATCCTGCTCATCGACTACGGCTTTCCGCGCCGCGAGTACTACCACCCGCAGCGCAGCGAAGGGACACTCATGTGC
>CALMJN010000358.1 GCA_937864385.1 uncultured Methanosarcinales archaeon
TGATAATGAGTTGGTCAATGCCCCCTCATGCATAGAAGTGCATGGAAAAGCCCAGGTGCTATTGCATCAATAATTCGATCTGAATTGATTTGCACGCCTTCCGCTCTGATTTTCAGCGAACATGATAATATGATAATGCGCTTAAGCGCAAGAAGAAATGATCGCATAGGATCGATTTGGCCGCTCAGATGGATGATTCAACTCTGTTCCTCGACTATTCCAATCCAAACTGTTATCTCCGGGAAGAGGCCAATACCATTGGAAATTAGAATATAGTAAAAATTATATTAAAGGGATGGTTATTGGTGAGAGAATATCTTCTGGGAAACGCAGCCATTGCCCGGGGCCTCTTGGAGGCGGGGGTGGGGCTTGTCGCCGGCTACCCCGGCACCCCCTCCTCGGAGATCATTGAGAGCATAGTCGATCTTAAAGGCGACTCAAAGCTGCATGTGGAATGGTCGGTGAACGAGAAGGTGGCCCTGGAGGTGGCAGCGGGAGCCTCCTGGGCCGGCAGGCGGGCCGCAGCCACAATGAAGCATGTGGGGCTGAATGTGGCCGCAGATCCATTCATGACCCTGGCCTACCTGGGGGTGGGAGCAGGACTGGTGGTGATCTCTGCCGATGATCCCTACTGCCATTCCTCTCAGAACGAGCAGGACTCCCGTCGCTATGCCCAGTTCGCCGGCATCCCCTGTCTCGACCCCAAAAACCCGGCCGAGGCCAGGGAGATGGCCGCCTATGCCTTTGAGCTCTCGGAGAAGTTCGATATCCCGGTAATGCTCCGCCCCACCACCCGGGTATCCCATTCCAGGTCGGATGTGGAGGTGGGAGATATCCGGCCGCCCGCAGGGGCGGGGCATTTCATCAAAGATCCCGCCCGTCGGGTGGCCCTGCCGGTCCATGCCCGGCCGCTTCATGGCCGGCTTTTAGCCAAGCAGAAGGAGATCGAGACTGAGCTGGAGGGCGCACCCTGGAACCGACTGGCCCTAAAAGGAAAGACGGGTGTCATAGCCTCGGGAATAGCAGGCCTATATGCCCAGGAGGCCATAGCCGAGCTGGATGAGGATCTCTCTCTGCTATGCCTGGGGACTTACCCCATTCCGGGCAGAATGATGCGCCGGATGCTGGAGCATGTATCCCGGGTCATGGTCATAGAGGAGCTGGAGCCGGTGGTGGAGGAGCAGGTGAAGATGCTGGCCCGGACGGCCAATCCCGGCCTGGAGATCCTGGGAAAGGAGGACTGTATACCCCGCCAGGGCGAGCTGGACCTTCTCACAGTGCGAAATGCCATCGCCCGGCTGATGAAGCGGCCGGAGAGGCTGCCGGCAAAGGGCCCGGATGCGAGGATTCTGCCCCCCCGCCCGCCGTCGCTCTGTCCCGGCTGCAGCCACCGGGCCACCTATTTCGCCATGAAGAAGGCCTTCGGAAAGAATGCCATCTTCCCCAGCGACATAGGCTGCTATACCATGGCTGTGAACATGGGAACTGTGGACACCTGCCTGTGCATGGGGGCGAGCATCACCCTGGCCAGCGGCATCAGCCACAGCGATGAGGGGGCGAGCATCTGCTGCAGCCTGGGAGACTCCACCTTTTTGCATGGCGGCATGACCGGCCTTCTCAATGCCGCCTACAATAAAGCCAGGATAACCGTGGCCATACTGGACAACTCCACCACGGCCATGACCGGCCACCAGCCCCATCCGGGAACGGGCGTCACCGCCACCGGCGAGCCAACGGTAGAGGTCTCACTGGAGGCTCTGGCCAGAGCATTGGGCGCTGGCTCGGTGGAGACTGTGGACCCATATAACCTGGATGAGACGGTGAAAAGCTTTGAGCGGGCCAGGGATTATCCCGGCCTCTCGGTGATCATTTCAAGGAGGGCCTGTGTGATCAAAGCTCGCAAGAAGGGCGAGCGGCTCAGGCCATTTAGGGTAAATGACCAGTGCAAGGGCTGCAAGATCTGCATCGACTTCGGCTGTCCGGCTATAGAGTTCGAGGGAGAGAGGGCCAGGATCAACTCTTTATGCACCGGCTGCGGCGTCTGCGCCGCTATATGTCCTGCCTCGGCCATAGAGGAGGTGGCCCCATGAGAACATCTGAATGCGATCTGGTGATCGTGGGCGTGGGCGGTCAGGGTGTGATACTGATATCCGACGTCATCGGAAGAGCGGCCGTCCTGGCGGGCAAGAGCATATGCGGAGCGGAGACCCACGGCATGGCCCAGAGGGGCGGCAGCGTGATTAACCATACCCGCATTGGCTGCAGCTTCTCGCCGCTGGTCGCCCTGGGAAGCGCTGATCTGCTGGTTGCCCTTGAGCCGGGAGAGGCCCTGCGCTTTGCCCAGTATCTCTCCCCGGATGGGGTGGCCCTGGTCAACTCCAGGCCGGTGCTGCCGGCCACGGTCACCGCCGGCCTGGCCTGCTATCCTCCCATACCGGAGATCCTCTCCGCCCTCAGAGAGCATTTCCGCCGGGTGGTGGACATGGATGCAACCGCCCTGGCGAGCCAGGCGGGCACGGCTCAGGCCATGAATGTGGTGATGCTGGGGGCCTTATCCAGCCTGATTCCACTATCCGAGGACGACCTGCTGAGCTCTCTAGCCCAGGTTGTGCCGGCACGGTTCCTGGAAGCGAACAAGAGGGCCTTTGCCTTAGGAAAAGCTGAAGTAGAATAAAAGCCATGAAAGCGTGCATGGAAGAAGAAAAGAAAACAGAAGAGACAGAAAGCGAAGAGAAGAGCTCCGAAGGCCAGGCTGCACCCATAGTCACCCGTTCTATGACGGAGGGGGCCTGTCCTACCTGCGGGGCAGAGGAGCCGTCCATGCCCGCGGTTCTTCCCGATCCCAGCTGGTCCACAGAGAAGCTGATCGCGGCCACCAAGGACAAGCATATGCTGGTACGCTCCAATGCCATCATTCTCCTCTCCAGGCGGGAGATCTCCGAGTCTCTGGAAGCACTGATAGAGGCGCTCAAGGATGAGGAGTATCTGGTCAAGAGCAATGCCATGGTAGCCATATCTGCTTACGGTAAGCAGGTATCGGATCGCATCATTGAGGCTCTTTCAGATGCGGACAAGGACATTAGGGCCGGAGCAGCCTGGATCATAGGAGAGATCAAGGACATCCGGGCCATTGAGGCATTGGAGAAGGTGGCCAAGGACGACTATCCTCTGGCCAGGATCCAGGCCAAGGCATCCTTGGTTGCTATGGGCAAGGGCAAGAAAAAGCAAGAGGACAAGCCTGAGGAGCCGGAAGAGACAAAGTCAGAATAAGCTCCCTTTTTCTCTTACCGATTGCGCCAGACGGCCCTCGGCTTGAGCAATATTTTAAAAAAAAAGTGTTGCTCCGCCAGCCCCTTAAATGTTGAGCTGGTAGGCATATCCTGACTGGAAGTACTTGTAATCGGAGAAAGTCATCCCGTCGCCATCGATAGCGATATTATGGGATTGGTCGCCTGGCACATCGATGGTCAATACCCCATCTTCTTCTCCGGTCGTTCCTTCGGTGGCCGCATAGCTGCCGTCCACATAGAGGCTATATCCTCTCAGCCAGTTCGATCTGATGGTTATGGATGCAAGATCGTAGGATGGCTGGATCTGCTGATAGGGCACGACATAGATTACAATCACATTGCTGGGCTGGCCATCAATATTGAAGAAGAGCTGATGCTCTCCCAGCTTGCCGGCATAAAAGCCCATTGTATTGTAGGGATAAAAGGAATAAGCGCTCTTGTCCAGCTTTCCGTCGGGATAGATCTCATAAAGATAGCCATAGCCCCCGCTGGCTGTGGTAGCGATTATATTGAGATAAGAGCCGATGGGAATCACGGCATACTGGGTCCAGCTTGATGATCCAGAGATCCAGAGGGAATTTGCGCCGGTGCTTGTAGCATAGCTGTGGTATTGGGAATAGGGCAGAGCCTTCTGGGCTGAGCCGAAGTAGATGGTCTCCGGCGCTACCTCATCGAATTCAATCTTGGCTGGAGAGGTGAGCTGCGCGTCAAATTCAGAGCTCTCCATGCTATAGTAGGAGGAGAACTTTTGCAGATCGGTCTGACCAGGATACAGGCTGGCAGTGGTTTGAGCCTGTCTTCTAACAGCAGATACAGGTATATCCGGCTCGGCTATCTGCATCTGTATCCCCCGGTCGGCGATTTGACTTCCGCTCCCTAATGCTCCTTTTGCTGCACTCTGGCCTTGGCTTAAAGCCAGCTCGCTCCAGGACGGAGAAGCAGATCCCTTTTTCGATCCCTTATCTGCTCTAGCCTCTGCCGTCACCGTGATCTTGCCCTGCATTCCCTCCTGGATGCTGCAATGATAGCCATAGACTCCCGGCGTATTAAAGGTGAATGAGTATTTCTTGCCGGGCATGATCAATCCGGAGGAAAGCGGCAATAAATTCTGATCATCGCTGACCACGGTATGTTGCATCTCATCCTGATTATGCCATTCCACTCTGCCTCCTGCGACGATGGAAACCTTGGAAGGCTGGAATGAGCCGTCTTTGATGATCACTTTGACCTTATCATCGGATGAGACTATATCCGAATTGGATCCTGCCAGAGAGAAGCGGTAATCCTCCTTGCCCTGCTTATCGGATGCAGCGGCGGAAATGCCGATCAATATAACCAGCATAGCTATAAAATAATGCTTATTCATACGACATGAACCCCCATTTTCTTTAACAAATGAAGATCTGGGAGAATAAATATTTATTCAAGGAATTATCGCAAAAAAAACTTCTCCAGGAGAGGATCATTCTCCTGGGCGCCAATTTCAATTTCAGTCTTCTGGCTCATCCAGGTAGATGGTCTGCTCCCTCCCCGGTCCCACGGAGACAGCTGCAATACAGTTATCCAGAGGTTCGACATAAAGTAAATCGTCTAGCCTCTCCACATAGGCCCTGGCATTGGCCGGCAGATCATCATACTCTTTGATCTCAGTTATATCCTCGGTCCAGCCGGGCATCTCCTCATAAATCGGCTGGCAGCGGGCCAGGTCTTCTGTAGCCTCGGGAGGATAGCCCAGCTTCTCTCCATCCAGATCATAGCCTATGCAGATCTTTATGGGATCTATGCCTGTGAGCACATCCAGCTTGGTCAAAGCCAGCTCGGTGTAGCCGTTTAGATAGACGGACTTGAGTCCCAAAACGGCATCAAACCAACCGCAGCGCCTTGCTCTGCCGGTGGTGGTGCCGTACTCGCCGCCCTTCTCTCTCATCCGCACCCCCAGATCGTCCTTCAGCTCCGTGGGCATGGGCCCCTCGCCGACGCGGGTTATGTAGGCTTTGATCACCCCTACAGCGTTGTCCACCATCACCGGGCCCACGCCCAGGTTGGCGCAGGCAGAGCCGGCAGTGGTGAAGCTGGAGGTCACGAACTTCTGGGTGCCGTGGATCACATCCAGAAAGGCTCCCTGAGCTCCCTCGGCCAAAACGTTCTTCTCCTCTATGAGGGCGATGTTTATCTCCCGGGAGACGTCTGTCACCCTGTCCTTGAGCCTCTTTCCAATCTCCAGATACTCATCGATGAAAGGAGCATACCTGACCACGGTGGGATCGCCGCCCATATCGGCTATGGCCTTCTCCTTGGCCGGGCCGATCTCCTTGAGCTTGGCCTCCAGGCGTGCCGGGTCGGTGAGGTCTCCCATCTGAACCTCCTCCCGGGCGATCTTGTCCACATAGGCAAATCCGATTCCGCGGTTGGTGGTGCCTATCTTCTCCGCCCTGGCTTTCTCCCGAAGGCCGTCCAGCTCTATATGATAAGGCATGATGATGGTGGTCTTGGCATCTATGCCGATATCAAGCTCGATGCCCTCAGATTCCAGGGCCTGGATCTCATCCCAGAGCACACGAGGGTTGAGGACTACTCCCGGGCCGATGAGCAGCCTGCGGCCGAAGATGGCTCCGCTGGGGACCAGATGCAGCTTGTATTTCTTGCCGCCCACCACCACAGTATGGCCGGCATTGTCTCCGCCCTGGAAGCGTACCACCACATCATAATTCTCGGCCAGCAGATCGATTACCTTGCCCTTTCCTTCATCACCAAACTGCGCACCGGTGAGTATCGTAAACATGCTCTTCAGGTTAGCGACCACGTAGATAACAATTTTGATAGACATGCTCGGCTATGGCCGCCGTGGCATCCAGGCCCAATGCCTGGAAGATGCCTTTAGCCGATGGCGTGCCGTTGACCTCGATCACCGACAGCCCCGCGGCCGTCTCCAGGAGGTCCACTCCGCAGTAGACTGCTCCCACCGCCTCTGCTGCCCGGCCGGCCAGATCCTGCAGCTTTGGTATGATGGGGCAGGCTGCGGGATGGCCGCCACGGGCCAGGTTGCTGATCCACTGGCCGGGAGGAGCATGCCTGTAGATAGCCCCCAGGACAGCGCCGTCCACTACAAAAGCCCTGATGTCGCGGGGCCTGTCCATGGCGATGAACTCCTGGAGGTAGACCAGGCCCTCCATATTCAGGATGCTCTCCAGGCGGTCCAGGTCGGCCTGGACCCCATCCTGGAGCAGGAATATCTCCCGCCCCTTGAATCCGAAGAGGGGCTTGGATACGGCTCTGCCCAGATTGTGCAGCACAGCCTGCGCCTCCTCCAGGCTGGTGGTGACCGCAGTCCTGGGGGTGGGGACTCCTGCCCTCTGAAGCGCCAGGGAGGTGGCGAATTTGTTGGCAGCGCGGGCGATGGCCTGGGGGGGGTTGATTACGTTAACTCCCCCCTCCTGCAAGGCCATCAGCGTCTCGAAGCGGAAGGCCACATCGCTGGCACCGCTTCGGCCCAGGTCACGGACAAGAATGAAATCCAGCTCCTCAAGATCCCGTCCGGCGCATCGGAAAGATGGCCGGCATTTTATGCAGCCTATGAGATCCTTGAAGTTAAGAAAATCGGCTTTAATTCCCTTTCTGGTAAGAGAGTGTAGCAGGGCCTGGGCGGTCCAGTCGGACGGATCGGTGACCACTATGGCAGCGCGCATGATCCGGACTTTATCGGTTGGATATATCACAGTTGCGTTGGCAGGAGGGCAGGATAAAGAGCGGCACTGAATCCGTTCTACTATTAGCGCTTCTGCTATGAGAGCTTTTACTATGAGAGCTATATATCCTGGCCAGACCAGGAGGTATTAATAATCCAAAAGAAGAATCTTTGCTGATGAAACCCAATCAATTGATACACCATAACGCTTCTTAATGAAACCCAAGGACCAAAACAAGCTTGGAAGCCCAACGATTAGCGTTGTAACAATAAGACCTATAATGCCGAATTGGGAGACCAAAGCAAAACTTAACGGAAAGCCAATTCCAACTGTTAACAATGTCATTTTAAGGTTGGTTTTTGTGTCGCCTTGACTGTTTATCAAATTGCCAATGCTAAGGCTTCCAAGCGCAGTAAAGAGATAAGTTATTGCTAGTAAAGCAAGAAATATGTATGCATTACTATAACGATCAGCAAATAAGGTACTTATTGCAGGCTGAGATAGAGACATCACCAACGCTGTAACTGGTACAACTATTAACGTAGCGTACTTCACTGAATATTGAAAAACACTCTTCAGAACTTCCGGTTCTTTCCTAAAGTCTAACTTAGAAAAAGCAGGTAGCAACATCGTTGTTACCGGTGTAGCAAAGAAGGATATAAGAACAACAAAGCTTGTTGCCACTGAATAATTACCTATCAATGCATTATCAGTAACAAATACTGCCATAATGTTACTATAGAATTGCGTGAGAAAACCACTCAATATGCCACCAATGGAAATAGGTAAACCATATTTGAGCATCATCTTTACAG
>CALMJN010000359.1 GCA_937864385.1 uncultured Methanosarcinales archaeon
CGATCAGGCCAGGCTGGAGGAGGCGGAGGCCCGGCTGCAGGCCCTTAACCGCCTGGTGCAGGAGCATGGTGCTTTATCTCTGCGCCTGCAGCAGCTGCCCGGAGCGGAGAAGGAGATTGCCGATGGAGAGGCGGCGCTGGCGGAGCTGAAGGATAAAAAAAGCCTGCTCCTGGGGCAGTTAGAGGCTCTGGGATTTCAGGAAGCCGACTTTCTGGAGGCAAGAGGTCAGGCTCTATCCCTCAAGCCGGTGCATGACCGATTCCTGGCTTTGAGCGAGAGGGCGGCACAGATCCCGCCACTCCGGCAGCGGTGGGAGGCGCTAAAGCAAGAGGTCTCCGAGCTGGAGAGGGCTCTGCAGGCCCTCTATGAGTCGCAGGAAGCCCTGGGCTACGACCCTGCCCAGTATCAGTCCCTCTTTAAGGAGAAGAGGGAGCTTGCCGGTGCAGAAAGCGAGAGGCAGAGTATTGCCCTGCTCATGGCCGGGGAGGGGGAAGCCAGAGAGAGGCTGGAAGGCATTCTGGCAGCAACGGAAAGGCTAAAGGCAGAGATGGAGAGCTGCCAGCAGCAGATCTCATCCCTGTCCTACCGCCCGGAGGAGCATGAGAAGGCCAGAGCCGCCCTGGCCGAGGCAAAGGCGGAGCTGGAGAGTGCAGACAAGATCCTCTCCGAGAGGCAGGTGCAGATGGGAGTCCTCCTGGCGGAGAGAGACCGGCTGGTTCGGGAAGGGGAGAGGAAGGTGGAGCTGGAGAAGAGCGCTGCTCTGGCTTCCCGGAGGGGAGAGGTGGTGGATGCCACCCGTCTTCTGATAAATAGCTTCATGGACCAGGTGCTGATCCGGGTTAAAAATGAGATCGCCCGCACCGCCGGAGAGATCCTGGAGGAGGTCTCCGGCAAGTACAGCCTGATCAAGATCGATGAGGACTTCAACATACAGGTGGAGGACGGGGGAACATTCTATCCCATATCCCGCTACTCCGGTGGGGAGATAGATATGATCGCCGTCTCCGTTCGGGTGGCTATCAGCGAGTATCTCATGCGCTTCGGACCGGATGGGGCAAGCTACTCCTTCCTCATTCTGGATGAGGTCTTCGGCAGCCAGGACCAGGAGCACCGGGAGAAGATGATCCAGATGCTGCGAAGCCTTGAGGAGCGCTTTCCCCAGATCATCGCCATCAGCCATATCTCCGACGTGCAGGGTCAGTTCGACAATACATTTCTGGTGGCAGAGGACGAGCTGGGCAACAGCCGGGTCGAGTCCCTGAACTGAAATCAATAGAATAGAGCATTAGCCCAGCGCATATCCCAGCAGCCTGGCCAGGCGGATGGCATCCCAGTCCAGGTGGGGCAGCAGTCGGGCCATGAGCTTGCTTGGCCGGTCGATGTCTCCGTAATCCTCTATGGTTTTGATCAAGCCAGGCCGGCTGGCGATATAGCCTATCAACTCGTCCGTCTCCGCTGCGGTCATTTTATTCATCATCCTGTAGAGCCTCATTCCTATCTCCAGCTCGCTTCCAACCGCCTGCCGCCAGAGCCGGTCGTATTCCATTAGCCTCGGAGCAGATGCATCTGCTTCCAGGGCTGCTGCTGCCGCCACGCCGCCCGCAATCTTCGCCGCCACCAGCCCGGGGTAGATCCCGCCGCCTGAGGTAGGCTTGACCTGGCCGGCAGCGTCTCCCACGGCTAAAAGCCCGGCAACTGCTGTCGCGGCCGGAGGGCCCAGGGGCAGGCCGCCCACATTGAGGGCCAGGGGGCTTCCCCTCAGCCGCTCCCGGATCAGGTCGGACTTTAAAAAAGCCCTCAGCCTCTCGCAGGCGCTGTTGATGGCGCACAGGCCAATGCGAGCCCGGTCTTCGCTTAAGGGAATGACCCAGGCGAAGAGGCCGGGAGCTGCCCCCAGATGCACCTCCACCTTCTCCGGATCCTCTACAGAAAAGGCCGCCTCCACCTGGGCTCCGGAGAGGATGATCTGGGGAGCGGCTATCCCCGCCCGGCGGGCCAGCAGGGCCGAGACACCCTCAGCGGATATCACCACCCCCGCTGAGATCTGCTTCCCGGCGGCCAGAGAGAGAATGCTCCTCTCCCGACCGAGCCTGATCTCCTCCACCCTGGCGCAGGGACTGAATATGGCCTCCTCCTCCAGAGCCTCTTCCACCAGGGCCCGGTCGAAGAGCCTGCGGTCCACCACCCAAGCCCGGCGATCCTGAGCCTTGAAGTCCAGCCGCACCCCGCCGGGGGAGAATATGGTGGCTCCTTTCATCCCTCCCAGGATAAAGGAGCCGGCGGCCAGCTCCGACTCGGCCAGAGCCTCCCGGCCCAGCAGCCCGGCGCACTGCACCGGCCAGCCCGCTCCGGTGTGCTCCTCCAGCAGAATAGTAGCTGCTCCCGCCTTGGCCGCATACTTGGCGGCCATGGAGCCCGCCGGGCCGGCGCCTATGACCGCTACGTCGAAGTGGTCCATGTTGAGAGAAGGGATGGCGGGCATTGATGTTAACTTTTTCCGAGGCTCTCTTCTTCCGCCCTTCAAACATTGAGGCCGGATTTCAGCCGTCAGATAGAGGTTAGGCTTCAGAGAAGAGGAAAAAGGCCTTGAGCGATTAATCTTCCATGTAAAGGCAAGCACTTATGGGCAGTACGGTCTCGCCAGGATTCAGTCCATGAGGGGGGCAAGGATAGAGCATCCAGCCGCCTTCTTTTTTAACCAGCTCGAAATCATCATCTGCTCCGCTTACTTCTCCATAGAAATCCGAGCCCATCCAAGTGGATATAGAGACATCGGTGACAATCTGGACCTTCCCAGCTAGCTAGCTGCAGCATTTGTATATTCTCGTCCAATCTTCTGATAGATGCTATTAGCTCAAAGCCAATAATCAATTATCTGAAGATGATTTGTTAGATGTCTCATTCTCTAGTCCGTATCTTTGCTCTTTAGTCCATTTAATTATCTGATCAAGATTTTTCCAATC
>CALMJN010000360.1 GCA_937864385.1 uncultured Methanosarcinales archaeon
CCAATAAAAACCTGGAAAGCATGGTACACGAAGGATTATTCCGCGAGGACCTTCTATACCGTATTAATACGATACAGATTGAAGTCCCTCCCCTGAGGGAAAGAAGTAATGATATTCTGATCCTGCAGTTGGACCTTTTATTTATCATTATCTGCATGGAA
This sequence comes from uncultured Methanosarcinales archaeon, assembly GCA_937864385.1. Taxonomy (GTDB): domain Archaea; phylum Halobacteriota; class Methanosarcinia; order Methanotrichales; family Methanotrichaceae; genus Methanothrix. The sequence goes on from CALMJN010000360.1 coordinate 162, forward strand.
AAGCAATATCAACTGAAAGATAGCTGTAATATTTTATTTCTTAATTATCTATTTCTCTATAAATTTTCTATGCCGTAAGAAGATGATCCACCAGAACAGAAGATATGGCCTGGTGCATATTGGGAATAATGAACGGCTCACATAGCCAGAAAAGGAGATGGCAGGCCCTGACGATCTACTCCCACCATTGATTGGTATCGATCTTTATGCTATTGCCGGACCTGCCCCCAATGCCCACGCCGGATATGCTGCTCGCCATCTGACCCTCGATCCTGATGGTCTCAGTATTATTTATCCTCGCTCCTGACTTCTGGCTCTTATTTATCTCCACATCATTGATGGCCTCAGGCGGATCCGATCCGGAGGCGATGGCATATTGCTTGCCTATAACCAGGCGGTCGATATTCTCTCCCGAGACCAGGATCAGATTTACGCAGACGGTGTTGCTCTCATCTACCAGCATCTCCCCGCAGGGGCCCTCGCCTCTGGCCCTGGCCGTGTTGCAGGTGGTCCCGGTCAGGCAGACGGTTCTGTTGAATCTTTTCTCCTCATAGGGGCCCAGGGTGATGTCCTGTACGATCAAGCCCAGATGGTCGTCGAAAATGCTCACATTTTTTACGGTCTGATTAAACCAGTTTTTGACCACAAACCAGTACTCCACAGTCTCTCCCGGCCGGCAGATGCTGTCTTTATTGGCATACTTGTCTATGGTCAGGCCGCCGTTGCTCATCATATACAGCTCCTCATAGCTCTTGAAGAGCTTGGTCTGGCGGCGCAGCAGGTCCTCAAAGCTGGCCAGGAAGCTGGTCCTGTTCTCAGGGGGGAAGAGTTCCAATGAAACATTGAGATGGTCCTGGAAACGGCTTATGAGATATGTCTCCCTCTTCAACAGATCCTCGAAGCTATCCAGAAACATCCTCTGCTGCCCGCAGTCCAGACGGTACCACTGGCTCTTGAGCATGCTCTCAAAGCCGCTGTATAGCACAGTCTGGCGGCGTAAGAGGTCCTCAAAGCTGTCCAGAAAGATGATCTTCTCATCGATGGTGGTATTGGTCCGGTTCAGCAATATCTCAAAGCTGGAGAAAAGTTGTGCCTCTCCTCTCAAGAGCTCCTCCAGGCTGGAGAGAGGATCATTGCCGCTGCAGCTGTACTGGCAGGAGAAGGCATCCAATAGAGGGCCTGCGCCCTGATCTTGGGACTGATTTGATCCCATGGCACAGCCGGATAAAGCCGCGGCCAGCGAGAGAAGCAGTATCAGAGCCAGAGGGAGCCGGCCAGCCGGAGGACGACACCCGGGATCGAGCCGGGGAGAGATGAGGGCCATCATGGAGTATAGTCCGGCAGTTATAACTATTAAAATTTTCGGTTGTATGTAATATAAATATCAGGTTACATAGAAATATATAAATAATCATAGTAATATTGATAGGATTATGAGCAACGAGTTCATCATAGTAATCGATATCTATATCTGTGATCAATAAAACTTAGATAAAATATCTGCTTTGATTTACCAGATTAAAACTCCTTTCCATATTCCATTTTCCGCCCCGGTTAAAGCCTCGATCTGCCGTGCTGGACGGGGGAGAAGATCAAGGCTATTGTTCCCTGCATCGCGAGCCGATATAACCTTGAGTATATTTCTTTCCGGCCCGGCAGGCTCCCGCCGATGGAAGCGGTGTCATCCCTGCCTTACTCCTCCAAAACAAAGGCCGAAATTTTTTGTTCTATGAATTAAAAGAGATATTAAACCTCGCTGGAA
>CALMJN010000361.1 GCA_937864385.1 uncultured Methanosarcinales archaeon
ATCACCCTTGACCCCGGTGGCCTTGCCCAAAAGCGCGGCAAAGGCCTGCCAGGGTGAGTACCTGGCAACCTCCTACTCCACTACGGCATTGGCCTTGCGCACCACTTCTAGCTTCTCCTTGGTCACCTCGCCCAGGATTCTCACAGACAGGCCGGGGCCGGGATAGGGCATTCTCTCGCTGATCTCCGGGGGCAGGCCAAGAGCCCGGGCCACCTCCCGGACCTCATCTTTATAAAGATCACGCAGGGGCTCGACAATGCTGGCAAACTCCATGCGGCTCGGCAGCCCTCCCACATTGTGATGGGCCTTGATCCCTCCCTCAGACTCAATCCTATCCGGATAGATGGTCCCTTGCATCAAACAGTCGCCTCCTATCTTCCGGGCCTCCTCCTCGAAGACGCGGATGAATGTCTCCCCCACCACCATCCTCTTCTCCTCAGGATCGGTGACCCCCTTGAGGGCTTCCAGGAACCTGTCCTCGGCATTGACCCGCACCAGCCCGATTCCCTGGAAGAGCTCCTCGATCCGGTCCGACTCGAACTGCCTCATCAAGCCGGAGTCGACATAAACCGGCACCAGCCGGTCCCCAATGGCTCGATAAGCCAGCATGGCGCAGGCCGAGCTGTCCACGCCTCCCGATAAACCTATGATGGCGCGTCCTTTTACCTCGCGCCTGATCTCCTCAATGGCGTTCTCGATGAAACTCTGCACATTCATGGCCATAATAGGATGCCCGGCTTTGAGAATAATAGGCTTGCGGTTTCTAGATGATCTTAATATGAGCCGTATATGAAAATTAAGGCTTTAAATTATGATGGCAGAGGCAGATCCAGCGGGATTCCGACTGCCGGATGGGGGAGTGGGGGCCGGCAGGCGCTCGCCTAAAACGACCTCCTGGGGAGGGCTGCCCTCCAGCCCTCCCCGACACCGATGCTGTTTGCCAAGATATTTATGGCTCAAAGGCTTTAAGGTATGATTATGAGATATAAGAACCATAGAATTTTGCTTTTCATGGCTGCGCTCGCCGCGCTCATGGCCATCGGCACCGCCTGGGGACAGGACGATTATCTGGCAGTAGGATATGCGGCCTCTTTAGACCGTTCCGACTTCTTTGAGCCGGGGATCTCCGGCATGGTCAAGTGGCTGGATCTGCCGGTTCCAGTCAGCACCTTTTTGCCTTATAGGGAGTATTATGTGGCTCCCGCCCGGCCCAGGTCCTCCCTGGCAAGCGATGCTGTGGGAAGCCCGGTGCAGTACGATATCACCGGCCGGACCCCGAGCGGAGTGAATTACGGCAGCGGTCAGGCGCAGAGCTATTCCAACTATGCCTCATCCCTCTCCGCTCCCAGAAATGACCTCTGGATCGCCGGACAGGCCAACTGGACCCAGTATGCCGTGATACCAGTGGGAGCCTCGCTGGAGCTTCTGGCCAGCGTTCCCGCCGGAGGAAGCGGCGGACTGTATAAGGTGATCCAGACCAATTCCCTCAAGACCGACTACCAGGGCATGCAGTTCAATCCAGGATACAGCAGCATGAGCTTCCTGGCCGGCCAGACCGGCAGGCATATGCTCTATTTTGTGGTCAACAATATGCCCAGCAATGTGGTTATAGTGGATGTCTTCACCCAGTCGCCGAGATGAAGAATTTCCTTAGATGGAGGAGCCCGAGGCAGAGGTTAGAGAGAAGCATATACCCACCCACTCCCCGCCTTCATCTATTGTGGTATCCTATGCTATAGCCTCCGGATGCCCCTCCCTTTTTGAGAATGCTGACATCGTTTGAATCCTGCGGCGGCATAGCCGAAAAAGGCTCGTCAGGCTGCACAGCGGCAGGGGAGGGCTCCAGTATGGCCTTGAGTTGATCTCTCTTCTCTACCGAGAGAGGGAGAGGTGGCTGCTGCCACCACTGGGAAGCATTGAACTCATTGCCCGTATCCTCATCCAATATGGCATGTCTCGAGTCCACCATGAGCCTGTTGACAGGCGGCCAGATCGGCTGGTATCTCTCATCCATTAGATAGACCAGGCAGATGAGCTGGCCCCATTGATTGCGGCTCTGGCTTAAATTGTCATCTATGTCCAGGTAAACGGTTTTGTTCTTGAGCAAAGATGCGGCGTAAGCCTTGGCCGCCTTCCCTTCCGCGGTTACCGTTGAGGGAGCAGCGATATCGGCTAGCTTGATGTTGTCGATGTAATTGGTCCTGGGATCGGAGATAATCATCTCTATGCCCAATGAGTCTCCGCTGACGACGCTCACCACTCTGCCCGCCGCCTCATCCGGCATCCCCCAGGCGGCCGGAATCAGAAAGAGGAAAATTATCAAGGACCAATGAGCTATCGGAACCATGGCATACACCTCCTGGCTTTTGAACTTATTCTAATTATTGCCAGGAATAAAAATCTTCCCTTGAAGTGCGGGAGGATGATTGGCCTGACTGAATTGCCCTCGACCAATAAAACTATGAGGCTGGAGTTCTTTGCTTAGAGACAGTCTTTGCTGTGCCTTTCATCATCAGATGGGGTTGCAATCACTCCTGAATGGCGGCAGGGCTCGATCCTTTGGAGGCGGTCGCAGTTGAATGAGGACATAATTGTACTCAAAGACCTGAGCAAGATCTATGGAAACGGGGTAGAGGTAAGGGCCCTGGACGGTGTCAGCGTCAACATCAAGGCCGGAGAGTTTGTGGCCATCGTAGGTCCCTCAGGCAGCGGCAAGAGCACCCTGCTCAATATGATCGGCCTATTGGACACGCCAAGCTCCGGCCAGATATTTCTCAAGGGAATAGATGTCAGCCGGGCCAGCCCTGAGGTGAGGGCAAGGCTACGCAATCAGGAGCTGGGTTTCGTCTTTCAGTATCATCATCTCATACCGGAGTTCTCCGCCCTGGAGAACGTCATGATGCCCATGCTCATAGCCAGAAAGGACAGGATAGTAGCAAGAGATAGGGCTATGGAGCTGCTCACTGCAGTAGGTCTGGCCGATCGCAAAGACAGCCGCCCCAACCAGCTCTCCGGAGGACAGAACCAGAGGGTAGCCGTGGCCCGGGCTCTGGCCAATGGCCCCTCTATAGTGATAGGCGATGAGCTGACCGGCAACCTGGACACAAAAACATCCGATCTGATATACAATCTGTTGAGGGATCTGAACCGTAAGATAAATCAGACCTTTATTCTGGTGACCCACGACATGACTTTAGCCGAGAAGACAGACCGCATCCTGCGTATAGTGGACGGCAAGATCGTCTGCGAGATGAGGCGAAAGGATGACGGATTTGTTGAGGTTGATATCTGTGAGATGGGGGAGGATGGGGATCAAGGCAGGCAAGATTGATATCCTTGCAGGCGTTATATATTAGGTTGAGGGATGATATGAACAGAAAGTATGTTTATTCAGGATGCGTCATTCTCATGATGGCAGCTATCTTGACCGTATCAGCTCAAGAAGGAGGGGGCGCCATCAACGGCACCATCGTGTCTGACACAGCCAAATCGTTCAATGAATCATTGAATGACACATCCGAAGAGAGTGAGCTGGCAGAAGCCCAGGCTGGCATCTCTGCGCAGAATAAAACTGCGGCTGAGTGTAATATCTCCAGCCCAAAAAATAATACCTATATAATGCCTCTAGGCAGCAAAAATGAGGTTGCATCTTTTCAGAGGCCAGCTTTTGTCATTGGAGGTGGAGGGGAAGACATGATGCAAAGGGCTAATGAGTCCAGACTGCCTGCCAAGACGGTTATGGGTCTGAGCAGGGCAATTAACATAGAAACCTCCAAGAAGACCTTTGACATTAAAGGAGATGGGAGAGAATTGCTGAACCGGACTTCTGCTTATAGACTGCCGGCTGAGACAGTTATGGATCTGAGCGCCGTCGTCCTTCCCCGATACAAGATTCGGAATATAAATTGATATTAAATTTTTTTTATCCATACTTATCCGGGTTAATAAAATTATATTTTTCCTGTATCATGCACAAATTCCTCGGACCGGCCCAAATATTGTGCGCTTCATGATTGGCAGGGACAGTTAACTTGATATCCTTTCATACCATCTTCCCGCTTGTGATTGATATGAACAGCAAATTAATTTGCTTAACAGGCTTTATGGTTCTGGCTGTAGCTGCTGCTTTTGTCGGCAGCGCCCAGGAGGCGGCAGTTGTTGCCGATGATGCTGCAGTATTGAATAACACCACTTCCAACATCACATCCAATGCCACAATCAATGAGAGCGCAATGGAGCCTCTTGTGCCTGCTGCACTTGCGGAGACAAATGAAACGCAGCCTTCTTCCCTCAATGCGTCTCCAGATGTTGCTGATATGGACAATACCATCACTGTTGAAAATGAGACTGCCCCGGCAGAGACTCTGACCCCGGCAGAGAGCACTGCTCCCATGGCCGTCTCGAACGATGTTGAGACAGAAGTATTTGCTCTGGGTGGTGCCAATCTGATTGCAAAGCCCGAGAGGTCGGTCTATGCCATAGGAACTGCATCCAGCACTCCCGGCGTCTTCTCCATAGGCAAGGAGTATCTTCCGGACCAGGCCTATAATGCCGGCATGTCCGCCGAGACCATCATGGACCTGAGCGCGCTTCCCTTTTACGCCAACCACATGTAAACGCAGAATTAACTATTCATTTTTTTAATTATTTAATCGGATAAAATTTCTCAATCCGCTTGGGCATCCCCAGGAATAGTTAATTTGATATCCTTCCAGAGCCAGTTCCCCGCCGGATGATCCTATATGAATAAGCTATTAATTTATTTAGCCAGCCTTTTGATCCTGGCCACGGCAACTGCTCTTGCCGTTAGCGCCCAGGAGAGCAATGTCACTGCGGACAATGTCACTGCGGATGCCGCTCTGAATAACACCACCATAAACAGCACTTCTGCCGCGACGGCTCCACAAAGCAGCAACAACAGTGCCATCAACCTGAGCACTGCCAAAGAAGCAACTCAGAATCTGAGCACAGCCGACAGCTCTATAGTGGCTCCCATCAGCCAGATGGCTCTTCCCGCACCGGCACTAGCGGCGGGGGCATCTTCTATTCAGACTGCTGCTCCCAAGGAGGGCTCTTCAAAGATAGGAGATGTGGTTAATGATGCTAACCGGACCATAACGGACCCCTCCCAGATGCAGCCCCTGGATCTGGGCCTTCCCACCAAGCCCGTAAAGGACGTCAGCACCATATTCTTTGTCTGCGATCTGGTCTAGATATTGGGATAGATCAAATGAATTGGCAGAAAGGGCATTGAGCGCTCCTTCTGCCGTTTGTCCATATTTTCCCTCCCCGGGTCCTATTGCCAGGCGACCTGCAAGGGGTTTCGGCGGGGAATGGCATGCGCCACGTACTTGGGATGGGCCAGCATCATGGCGTAGGCGAATTTAAATCCTGCCGGCAGGCCCTATTCCTCTTGCAGGGTCGGGTAAAAGGAAGCTGCTCCGGCCACAAACCCAGCCCAGCAGGTGCCGATTCCAAGGCAGGAGCAGCAATATCAACATGGATGAGCGATTGTGGCACCTATAGGAGCGATGGAATTTTCGTCCGGGACAGTGGCAAATAGAAGATGGGGAGCGCCCCGGCAGATAATATCGATTTCCCACTCCCTGGCAGCGAGCAGAGCCGGGACAAGTCAGACATGAGGTGGCCGGTATTCTGCAGGCTCTTCATCAATTCCACGGTCAGTGGGGCGATCTTCTTCACCCCTTCTGGATCATGAACCACCAGCCAACGCACCGGCTGGCTGTTGCCCCCTGAAGCCGCATAACG
>CALMJN010000362.1 GCA_937864385.1 uncultured Methanosarcinales archaeon
TCCGCCATAATTCTTCTAATCTGGAAAGCTTATCGGAAACCTCCTTGCCCAAAATCAATTGGCGCTTAGGATAAGGAATCTCGATTCCTTCCTCGTTGTAGAGTCCCGAAACATATGGGACTCTACAAGATAAAAAGGATATAAAAAAAAGTTAAATAGATTACTCTGGCGGTTTGGGATGCTTCAACATTAGGAAGGCAATTACTATACCCACTCCTGCCAAGAGAGCGACGTAGGGGAATACGCCTACATAGCTTCCAGACATACCCTTTATCGCTGCAGCAAGCTGAGGCCCGACAATGGCGCCAGTACCATATGCCAGGAAGACGACACCATAGTTCCTGGGATAGTCGCAAGTGCCGAAGAAGCTTGCCGTTGCAGTGGGAGCAATGGCCAGCCAGCCACCAAGACACATCCACAGAATAGCAAATGCCACAATGTAAATCGTGGTTGCGCCGGGGACAGCCATCTGCCACATCAGCAATGATGCCAGAGCAATCAGAACGAAGGAGACTATGGCAGCATTTCTGGGAGTTATCTTATCTGTTAGAGTTCCAAATATGGGCCTTCCACCACCGTTGAATATGGCAAAGAATCCAACCAGCATGGACGCCAGTCCAGATTCTATCTGGATCACCTCTTGACCCACGGGCTTGGAAATTCCGATGGCCATCAATCCTGCCACACATCCAATGAAGTAACACAGCCACAGGCCATAGAATGTGGTGGACTTGAGCATCTGCTCGCGTTTGAACTCACAGGTTACTGCCGCACCTGGCTTGGGCGCAGGCGGATTCCAGCCGGCCGGCTTGTATCCTGATGGTGGAAAGGTCAAAGGCAGAGAGCAGAGTGCGATGATGATAATGAATGCAATTCCAAAGAAGCGGAAGGTGCTCATTACATCATATGCACCGATCAAGTATGTAGCTAAATTGGCCGTGAAAAAGGCTGAGAAGCCGAATCCAAGCACAGTAAGTCCTACCGCAAGACCCCTTTTATCGGGGAACCATCTGGCTGATACTGCAACCGGACAGCCGTATGCAATTCCCACACCAAGCCCACCGATGACACCATATGTGGGGATAAGCATAGATGTTGAGCCAGCCGTGGAAGCCAGCAGCCAGCCCAGTCCGCAAATTATTCCCCCTGTCATAGCCACTTTGCGCGGGCCATATTTTTCAATATACTTGCCGGAAAAGACCATGGCCACAGAGAATACAAAGAGGAATATGGAAAACGGCAGGAGCACCTCACTAGCCGATACGGTCTGACCCATTCCTGTGAAGTAATCTGTCAAAGGCTTGACAAAGACAGACCACGAATAAACACTACCAAGGCACAACATGATTATGGTGCCTAGAATCACAAACAACCACCGCCCACCTGGCGGGTCCTTCTGAACCATGATTTAATTCACCTCTTATGAATATATTTAAGATAAATAATCATACTTCTATACTTGCAATTAATATGATGAACCTGTAACAGAGAAGACCATAAGCTTTAATCTCATTTATCCCTCCTTATCCCCTCCATATCCCTTGAAGGATTATTCAATTTTCTGGACTTAATTTCGCCTCCCATATATTTAAATTTAGCGGCAATTATTGCGATTATAGATTATAATATTACATATATCGTAAATACGACTTCGTCAATTTGCACTTGTATTCTGATATTGTCAAGCACAATCCGCGATAGACTCTTTAGTCGATAAGGACTATCTATAGACATCATCAATGATGATTCAGTCTTTTTCAAATCCTAGTGGATAGTAGTATGTGGCAATCTCTTTTAAGGTGGATGTCCAATTACCATACCGGTTGGTGCAAAATATGCAGAAGATGAATCCCAAGACATCATGGAACAAGAATGAGTGCATGCCCACAATCGCTTCTAGCGCTTATGTTGACGATATGGCCTCGATCATTGGCGATGTTCGCCTGGGCGAAGAGGTCTATGTGGGCCCCTGCGTATCTCTGCGGGCGGATGAGGCCAGCCCCATCATCATCGGCGACAAATGCAACATCCAGGATGGTGTGGTCTTTCACGGCCTGATGGGCAGCTGTATTGAGCTGGGCAAGAAGGTCTCCATCGCCCACGGGGCGGTGATCCACGGCCCCATGAAGATCGGCGATGAAAGCTTCGTGGGCTTCAACTCCGTTGTCCATGCCTCAACTCTGGGGGAGAAGTGCTTTGTGGGCCACGCTGCAGCGGTGATCGGGGTCAGCCTGGCGGACGGCAAGTTCGTGCCCCATGGGGCGGTGGTGGACAGCCAGGAGAAGGCAGATTCGCTGGGAGCGGTACCGGACGCCCTCAAGCACTTCAATGATGAGGTGGTGGAGGTCAATCGCGAGTTTGCTTCCAGCTATGGCGTGAGGAGAAAATCCTGCGTGGGAAATTGATCCTTCGGACAAGGAATATATACACCCCTGGCTATTGAGCCTCCCATTTAACTTTTAGGTGATTGATAATGGCCAAGATCAAAGCTGGCGTCTTAGGTGCCACCGGTGCCGTTGGACAGCGCTTCATCGAAGGACTGAAAAGCCATCCCTGGTTTGAGCTGACCAGCCTGGCAGCTTCCGAGAGAAGTGCGGGCAAGAAATATAGACAAGCTGCCAAGTGGCGCCTGGAGAGCGAGCTTCCCGACGACGTGGCGGATATGACTGTGGTCAATGTTGATCCGCGGGAAGTAGATGCGGATATAGTCTTCTCCGCTCTCCCCTCCGAGGACGCCAAAACTGTGGAGCCGGCCTTTGCCGCAGCAGGCATGGCTGTGGCCAGCAATACCGCCTCCTACCGCATGGTGGAGGATGTGCCCCTGCTCATTCCGGAGTGCAATGCCGACCACCTGGATATAATCAAAATTCAGCGCGAGAAGCGAGGTTGGGAAGGCTTTCTCACCACCAATCCCAACTGCACCACAATCATGTTCACATTGCCTCTCAAGCCCCTGATGAAATTCGGGATTAAGAGCGTTCATGTGGCCTCTATGCAGGCGGTATCCGGAGCCGGATATGAGGGCGTTCCCTCTATGGCCATACTGGGCAATGTCCTCCCCTACATCGGGGGGGAGGAGGAGAAGGTGGAGATGGAGCCCCAGAAGATCCTGGGCCGCTTTGATGGCCAGAAAATAGTCAATGCCGATTTCTCTGTGAGCGCCAGCTGCCATCGCGTGCCGGTTATGGACGGGCACACCGAGGCGATTTGGGTGAGCATGGAGGAGAATCCCACCCCCGAGGAGGTTAAAAAGGCAATGCTGGAGTTTGATCCCGGCCTCTCCGATCTGCCCACCTCGCCCAAGAAGGCCATCATAGTCAAGGATGAGCCGGACCGACCTCAGCCCAGGCTGGATCGGGGAAGGGGTAACGGAATGTCCGTATCCGTGGGCCGGATCCGATCCGGAATCCGGTTCATCTGCATGGGCCACAACACCGTGCGCGGCGCGGCCGGAGCCAGCATCCTCAATGCTGAGCTCATGGTGAAAAAAGGCCTGCTCTGATGCTCATAGTTGCCTGGGAGTCAACCGCAGCCTGCAATCTGGAATGCACCTACTGCAGGGCAGAGTCATCCCAAGAGCCCGATCCCGATGAGCTCTCCACAGAGGAGGCTATTTCTTTTTTGGAGAGCATCGCCCCACTCAAGCCCATGCTCATTTTGAGCGGCGGAGAGCCCCTCTTGCGGCCAGATATCTTTTTCCTGGCCCGCCATGCTGTATCCCTGGGGATGAGGGTCTCTTTAGCCAGCAATGGAACTCTGATCACTTCCCAAGTCGCTGATGAGATCATTCTCTCCGGCATATCCAGGGTCAGCATCAGCCTGGACGCAGCCAATGCAAAGGAGCACGATGAGATGCGGGGCCAGGGCAGCTTTGAGAGAGCCCGGCAGGGAATAGCCTGCCTGCAGGGCAGGATCGATTTCCAGATAAATCATACCATAACCGGCAGAAGGAGGAGCGATATTTTCGCCATGTTCCGCCTGGCGGAGGAGATGGGTGCCCGGGCCCTGCACTTCTTTTTCCTGGTGGCCACCGGCCGGGGCAAAGAGGAGGATCAGCTTTCCGGAGAAGAGCAGGAGAAGATCCTGATGGAGATCGACCTTGCCAGGGACAGCAGCCCTCTGGAGGTCCAGGTCACCTGCGCTCCCCAATATGCGCGGCTTTCCAAGCAGGGAAAGAGGCGGGGCGGGGGATGCCTGGCGGGGCGAAGCTTCATCTTCGTCTCCCGGAAGGGAGATGTCTATCCCTGCGGCTATCTTCCCATCAAGGTGGGCAGCATCCGGGAGAGGAATTTTGTGGAGATATGGGAGAGTTCTCCCACGCTCCTGGCTTTGCGAAAGAGGTCTTTGAAGGGAAAATGCGGGCGGTGCAGATATATGGAGATCTGTGGTGGATGCCGGGCCCGCTCCTATGCTCAGAGCGGCGACTACCTGGGCCCCGATCCATCCTGCCTTCTGGAGGTAGAGAGCCATGGATGAGATGGATTTAAGGCTCCTCGCAGCAGTTCAGGACAGCTTTCCCGTCTCCCCCAGACCCTTTCGGGACCTGGGAGCCGCATTGGGGCTAAAGGAGGATGAGGTCATATCCCGTCTGGATGAGCTGCAGAAAGAGGGGCTGGTGAGGAGGATCGGCCCCATCCTGGATCTGCGCCGCATGGGAAGAAGCGGCATTCTGGCTGCCCTGGCTGTGCCCCTTGATGAGGCGGACGGCGTGGCCGATATGGTCAGCCTTTATCCTGAAATCTCCCACAACTATCTCCGTCCCAACGATAGCGGCTACAACCTCTGGTTCACTGTATCCGGGACCGAGGAACGAATCCAGGATATCCTGCAGGAGATCAGGGCCAAGACGGGCCGGAAGATGCTGGTCCTGCCCACCCTCAGGATATTTAAGATTGGAGTGAAATTTGACATAGTCTGATATTGCATTGGAGTGTGAGTATATTATGGCTAAACTGGTTCTGATGGACTTTTATGCTGACTGGTGCGGGCCGTGCCGGCTGCAGGGCCCCATCTTCGAGGAGATGGAAAAGGATGAGGAGTTATGCCGGAAGGCGGAGTTCAGGAAGGTCAATGTAGACGAGGAGGGCGACCTGGCTGCGGAGAAGGGCATAATGGTTGTGCCCACGGTCATCCTGGAAAAGGATGGCGTGGAGGTGCAGAGGTGGATGGGGGTCACAGCCAAAGAGGAGCTGGTAAAGGCCATCAATAAAGCCTTGGATTAGGAAGAGACCGATCTGCTTAGGTGAGGAGGGCAATATATTGAGGCTGGGAGGGGAGACGTGCCTGGAAGCCGTGCGCCGGATCAATAGCAGAGGAGGCTGCGCCCCGCATCTATCCATAAGCTTCGATTCCCACATATTCTCCATCGACACCAGCCGCGCCCCCAAGGCGGCGCTTCAGCCCGATGCTTATCTCATAACCCATGCCCACAGCGATCATTATGGCAAGTCGGCCATGCTCTCCTCCCGGGCGGTGGCATCGGTGGAGACGGCAAGGGCTCTGGAGATCCGCTACGATCGAGAGTACCAGGGCCGGACATTTCGGGTGGGCGAGAGCATACTGGTCGATGAGGTCCTGGTGGACACCCATCCCACCGGCCACACCATCGGATCCAGCGCGTTCTCCTGGCAGACAGAAAACGGCGAGAGGGTGCTGGTGACCGGAGATGTCAAGGACTACCGCCACCTTCCCAAGAGCGATTTTCTGGTCATGGAGGCCAATTACGGCGATCCCTATGATCCCTCCTGCATCTTCGAGGACGACATAGCTGCATTCTCCGAGGCCCTGGATGAGGGGGCCAGCTTTGGGGCCTATGCCTTCGGAAAGGCCCAGAGGGCGGTGGCCTTGATGAGGGCCATGGGATACAAGGATGAGATCGGCATGGATGACAAGAGCCTGCAGCTTACAAGCGAGCTTTTGGGCCAGGCAGCGGGGCCTCTGGCGGATCTGAACGGCGCCGCCATCAATGTGGTCACTCCCTGGAACCTCAGTCTGGTGCGAAGCAGAGCCAAATACTTCCTTACCGGCAGGAGGGATACCACTTATCCCACCATTCAGCTCAGCGACCATCTGGACTTCAGGGGCCTGATGAGGATGATCGAGCATGTCTCCCCGGAGAGGGTGCTGGTCTATCACCCTCAGGGAGCCAGGGCCGGTCTCTTAGCCCATCATCTGCAGGAGTGCGGCCTGGATACGACCTCTCTGGACTGCATCGATCGATTTGTGCGGTAGATTTTGCTCCTGTAATATACCAAATACAATCGATCTTCAATTTACAATTTGTAAAGAACAGGTTTGGAGGCGATATTTCCTGGTGGACCTCTTTGGCAAGAAGAAGCTGGAGGAGCGTATACTGGAGCTGGAGGCAGATCTGGCCAGGCTGGAGGGAGAAAAGAAGGATCTCATGCGCACCCTGGACAAGCGGGATGAGAGGATCAGAAAATTATCTTCTGCCATCCAGGAGGCCAATTTGGCTCTCAAGGCAGCGGAGCAGAGAGCATCTTCCCGAGCCTCACCGGCTCCTTCGGAAGCGGCCAGGGGGGAAAGCCCGGAGGAGCAGAAGCCCCGGGCCAGAAGGCTCGGCCTGAGGTTGTTGAACGCATTTCTTGTGATAGGCCGAAGGTTTCGGCGACTGGAATCTGGCTGGTGATTATGGCTTGGGTGCCTTTCTGTTCGAAGCCGCTGTCTTTTCCGCGTCTGCTTTTGATTATTCTTGAGCAGTCTCCTGCCAGTTCAGCGGGGGCGGAGATAACGGTTTGGTAGATTGGTTCAAGCAGTCTGGGTTTTGCGACCAAGAAGGATCCGAAGATCGCCTTGCCCACGCCCCGCGCGAGGCGCCCAGGAGCGCAAGGGGTAGTCTCCCGGCGGAGCAGCCCTGAACGTCGCGTTGCTTGCGGCAGGCGTGGCTGTTGGCGACGGCGTCGCCGTACGGAGATCGGCGCAGCGGCTCCGGCGCGTGCACCCTCGTCTCCGCTCTGGGACAAAGGCTGAGACGGGAACAGCCCGAACGCCGGCATGCCCCCGGCAGAAGCGGCAGAGGCGGCTGCGACGGAATGCAGCCACAGCGCCATCGGCCAGTTCTGGACGGGCACGGTGGAGGACTACACCGCGCTTCTTGCAGCCGCGTACCGGGGAGCGAAGCGCGGCAACCCGGACTGCCTGGTGATGACCGCCGGTCTGGACGGCCACGGCGAGCGGTACCTGATGGAGATGGCCCGCACGGGGGCTTTCGACCACTGCGACCTGGTGGGCTTCCACCCTTACGCGCCCAATCCGAAGATGGCCGAGGAACGGACCCGGGCGGCGTGGCGCAT
>CALMJN010000363.1 GCA_937864385.1 uncultured Methanosarcinales archaeon
AAGAGATTATGCATCCTTCTTTCCGTCCCTCTCCGCCGCCCCTGAGGCGGCTCTTGCCCTGGCCATAGCCCGGTAGTAGCCCAGGAAGTAGCCTATGATCAGGCTGCCCACGGCGGCTTGCAGGGCGAAGAGGAGGCTTTCTATCTCCCCGCTCTGCGGCTCATAAATGGAGCTGTACCAGGGCTCGTAAGCGCCGCCGGTCAGGTCGGATATAACTCCCTCCGCCTGGCTGTCCGCCCCGCTCCACTCGTGAATTCCCGTGGAGGCAGTATAGGCGAAGGCAGCGATGAAGAGCAGCACCAGGCCCAGCACAATGGCCTCCAGGCTCATCCCCGATCCGATTTTCATGCCGCTGCCTCCCGGAGCCGGGCCACTGCTTTTTCCGAGACAACATTCATCCTCACCAGAACATCGCTCCGGAGCTGTACTATGTACTTGAACATCAATGCCGTTACCGCTCCCTCCACTGCAGCCAGGGGCACCTGGGTGATGGCAAAAACGGCGGCAAAGGCCTCAAATGAGGCGTAGACTCCGCCGGAGGCGGCGGGAAAGGCCAGGGCCAGCTGAAGAGAGGTCATCAGATATGTAGCCCAGTCGGCCAGCGTCGCCGCCAGGAAGACGGAGAGGTATAAATGCAGGCCGGATCGGCTTGCCGCCCTGTAGACCAGGTATCCCACGGCCGGACCGGCTATGCCCATGGAAAAGACATTGGCCCCCAGGGTGGTCAGGCCCCCGTGGGCCAGGAAGACGGCCTGGTAGACCAGGACTATCACCGCCAGGACGGAGGTGATCCAGGGGCCGAAGATGATGGCGCCCATGCCCGTCCCCGTGGGATGGGAGCAGCTTCCGGTGACGGATGGCAGCTTCAGCGAGGAGAGAACGAAGACGAAGGCTCCGGCCACAGCCAGCAGGGGCAGGGTCTCGCGGCTCTCTTTGATCATCCGGTTCATCTTATAGACGCCATAGGCCACCACGGGCAGCGATAGAGCAAACCAGATCTCCCACCAGGGATGGGGGAGAAATCCCTCCATGATATGCATGGATGATGGCTGGGATATGATCCCTTATAAAGTTTTCTTGTGTTAGAACCAAATTTGTTTAATTATCATTTTCACCCTGCCCATGAACAGCCCTTAAATAGCCTTCCGGCCCATTTACACTGCCTTGACCCAGATATTCACCGTCACGGAGCTGAATTCGAGGATCTCCGACCGCCTGGAGGGAGACCTGCGCCTGCACGACCTCTGGGCCAGGGGCGAGGTCTCCAATTACATACATCACCGCTCCGGACACAGGTACTTCACCCTCAAAGACAGGGAGGCCCAGATCTCCTGCGTCCTCTTCCGAAGCAACGGAGGCGCTCTGGACTTCGAGATGAATGACGGCAAGAACGTTCTGGTCTACGGTGATGTGACCGTTTACCGCCCCCAGGGCAGGGTGCAGCTGGTGGCCCGTGGCATCAAGCAGGATGAGGGGCTGGGATTTCGCCACCTTCAGCTTGAGGCGCTCAAAGAGAAGCTGGCGGCAGAGGGCTTATTCGCCCCGGAGAGAAAGCGGCCCCTGCCCCGCTATCCGGAGAGGATAGGAATAGTCACCTCTCCCCAGGGGGCGGCTCTGCGGGATGTGCTGCGCACGCTGGGAAATTATCCCGCCAGGATCATACTCTCTCCCGCCCAGGTGCAGGGGGAGGAGGCGGAGAAGAGCATTGCCGCCGCCCTCCTGGCCTTGCGGGGCCGCTCTGATCTGATCATAGTCTGCCGGGGTGGCGGCTCGACCGAGGACCTCTGGTGCTTTAACTCGGAGATGGTGGCCCGGGCCATATTCGCCAGCGATGCGCCGGTGATCTCCGCGGTGGGCCATGAGACAGACGTGACCGTGGCTGATCATGTGGCCGACGCCAGAGCGGCAACGCCCACAGCAGCGGCAAAGATGGCTGTTCCCGACCTGGAGGAGGTACAAGAGGCCCTGAAATATACAAAGGTGCGGATGATGCGAGCCCTCTGGACCACTCTGGAGAGGGCAGAGGACCGGCTGGGTCATCTGCAGCATGTCCTATCCGCCCGACGGATGTACTCTCTGGCCCGGGACTCCCGCCAGCGGCTGGACTATCTCAGCCAGAGGCTGGAGGGGGCAGAAGCTGGAAGGCTGAAGAGCCATAAGAGCCGGCTGGAGCTGCTGGCAGGGCGACTGGGGGCGGTGGGGCCTCAGGAGACGCTTCAGCGCGGCTATGCCATCGCCCGATCCGGAAAGGGCTTGATCATCAAGGCTGAAGATGTCCGGCCGGGTGAGGATATAGAGCTGATCCTCTACCAGGGGCGGCTGCGCTGCCGGGTTCTGGAATGCAGGAATGATGAGGAGGCAATGCTTTGAAGCAAGAAGAGACTAGCCTGGAAGGGGCATTGGACAGCCTGGAGCAGATAGTAGAGGTGCTGGAGGATGGCAAGATGAGCCTGGAGGAGAGCCTGGAGCTATACGAGAGGGGAATGAAGCTCGTCTCCCTCTGCCAGAGCCGCCTGCAGAATGCAGAGAAGCGGATCGAGTGCCTTACCGGAGAGCTGCCCTCAGATTTGTCCTGAACCGGCGGCGCCTCGAAATCGTTGTCCGCCTGAGGTTGCCGACCTGGCAATAAGGTTAAATATATCCAATGTACTTTTTCATACATCATAGTAATGATTAGTACATTAAATATATCAGCCGGTGATTCTTTGGATTCTGTGATATCCTCCAATGCGGCGGTCAAGTTCGGCCGCTACGGCGGCCTATTTGTGCCCGAGACCCTGGTACAGCCCTTAAAAGAGCTGTCGGACTCCTATTTGCGCCTGATGAAGAATGAAGGCTTCCGGGAGGAGCTGGATCTTCTGCTCCGGAATTTTGCCGGAAGACCGACAGCTCTCTACCATGCTAAAAACCTCAGCCACAAGCTGGGATGCAAGGTCTACCTCAAGAGGGAGGACCTGGTGCACGGCGGAGCGCATAAGCTCAACAATACACTGGGCCAGGCCCTGGTGGCCAAGAAAATGGGCAAGACCCGTCTTATTGCTGAGACAGGAGCGGGCCAGCACGGCGTGGCTACGGCCATCGTGGGCGCCAATCTGGGCTTCCAGACCCAGATCTACATGGGCGAGGTGGACATAGAGCGGCAGAAGATGAACGTCTACCGCATGCGCCTCATGGGAGCAGAGGTCATACCGGTCCGGTCCGGCTCCCGTACCCTCAAGGACGCCATCAACGAGGCCATGAGGGACTGGGCCGCCTCCTTCGAACACACCCACTATCTGCTGGGAACAGTGGCAGGGGCCCATCCCTTTCCCAGCATGGTGCGGGACTTCCAGAGCGTTATCGGGCAGGAGACAAGGGAGCAGATTCTGGAGGCAGAGGGACGCCTGCCGGACAGCATAGTGGCCTGCGTGGGCGGAGGCAGCAATGCCATGGGCATCTTCGCTCCCTTTCTAAAGGATGAAGTGGTCCGGCTGATAGCAGTGGAGGCAGGTGGGCGCGGTCCGGGATGCACGGAGCGGACTGCTGATCACGGAGCCAGCCTGGGCCAGGGCAGCGACGGCGTGCTACACGGCGCGCTGACAAAAATCCTCCAGGATCCCTACGGCCAGATTTTGGAGTCCTATTCCGTGGCTGCCGGCCTGGACTACCCAGGAGTGGGGCCGGAGCTGGCTTACCTCTCTGAGATGGGCAGGGTTACGACGCGCCTGGCCGATGACAGGACAGCCATGCGGGGCTTTCATGCGCTATCAAGATTGGAGGGGATCATACCCGCCTTGGAGTCGGCCCATGCCCTGGGCTACTGCCTGAAACACCCGGAGGAGCTGGGAGAGCTGACAGTGATCAACGTCTCCGGGCGGGGAGACAAGGATCTATCAACGGTGATGGAATATGAAAATCTCTGAAGCATTCCGGGAGACGCCTCTCCTCATCGTCTACATCTGTGCCGGGGACCCCAGCCCAGAGGCTACGCCGGAGCTGGTGCGCCGCCTTGTTGCTGCCGGAGCGGATATAATTGAGCTCGGCCTGCCCCACTCCGATCCCATAGCCGACGGCCCCACCATCCAGGCCGCCGCCCAGAGGGCTATAGCGGCGGGGATGAACACCGATGTCTACTTCGGCGTAGCGGCAGCGGCGGATGTTCCTGTGCCCAAGGTGTTCATGGGCTACTACAATATGATCTACTCCCGAGGCCTGGAGCGCTTTGCTGAGGACTGTGCCCGATCCGGCATAAGCGGCCTGATTGTGCCCGACCTGCCCCCGGAAGAGGCGGGGCCGCTGAAGGCAGCCTGCGCCGCTCAGGGCGTGGACCTGATCTTCCTCGTCGCCCCCAATACCCCAGCAGAGCGGATGAGGCTGATTGAGCAGGAGACATCCGGCTTTCTCTACCTCGTGGCCAGGACGGGGGTCACGGGAGCCAGGAGCGACGTGCTGCAGAGCACCAGGGATCTCGTCGCCCGGGCTGCAAGTAGCAAGCCCCGAGCGGTGGGCTTTGGCATCTCCACTGCCGCCCAGGCGGCTGAGGTTATTGCAGCCGGGGCGGATGCGGCTATTGTGGGATCGGTCTGCGTGGACCTGATCGCCCGGGGAGAGGAGGAGGAGTTGATGACCTTGGTCTCGGAGATGAAAAAGGCGGTAAAGGCAGCGGGAAGGGCAAGGCTCCAATAGTCCTCAAAAGAAAGAGGCGAGCATGACCGAGGATCAGAGAAGGTTCGTCTCCCGGACCAGGAGCGATCTGGAGGCGGGGGCCGATGTGACCATCGTCGCCTATGGCGACTCCATCACCGCCGGATTTGCCGTGCGCCGTGGCTTTCCCTCCTTCTGGAAGCAGATGCTCGAGGAAAAATATCCCGAGGCAGGATTGGAGATGATCAACTCCGGCATCTCCGGGGACACCACTTTGGATGGCCTCTCCCGCCTGGACTGGGCCGCCCTCTCCTACGAGCCGGGTCTGGTGACTATCAACTTCGGCATCAATGACTGCGTTCTGGGCCTGGGCCTGGAGGAGTTCGAGATGAACCTGGTGGAGATGGTGCGGCGCATCCGGGCCGAGGTCGGCGGCGACTACCCGATCCTCTACCGGCTCAGCGCTGAAGAGCGGATCCCCGGAGGAACCACGCTGGAAGACACCCTGCAGCTGGTGCGCCTGCTGGAGGAGGCGGGGGTGGACTGCTTCGACATCACCGCCGGCATCTACGACAGCATCGAGTGGATCTACACGCTGCAGGGGGTCGCCCCCGGCTCGCTCATCCCGCTGGCCGAGGCGGTGAA
>CALMJN010000364.1 GCA_937864385.1 uncultured Methanosarcinales archaeon
TCCTGATGCCGTCACCCGGGGCTTGCGGCGCAAGAGCGATCTGGCCAGGAGCATGCTGGAGAGGACCAGGGGTGATCTGACCAATGCCCTGGAGCTGGCAAAAGTGCAGAAGCTCTTTCAGCAGGCCATGCCGCCGGGAAGATAGATCGACCCAAATAATTTCAATTATAAACAGTCTGATCAATAAAATAATAAACCAACTAAACAGATCACTGTCTCCGGAGCTAAAAAAGCATGAAGTTTGATCCCAGCTTGATTAAGGAGGCTGCCAAGGAGGATTTCGATAAAGCCTGGCAGCAGGGGAAGGAGTACCTCGGTCGTCCCTCTTTGAACCAGAGATATCCCAGGAACAGCTATTCATTCGGATCGGTCCATCCCATTTTCGACACAATCCAGAAGCTACGTGAGGCCTACGTCAGGTTAGGCTTCTCCGAGGCCATGAATCCGGTGATAGTGGACGCATCTGACGTCTACCGCCAGTTCGGGTCCGAGGCCCTGGCAGTATTGGATCGCTGCTTTTACCTGGCCGGGCTGCCCCGACCGGACATAGGCATGTCTGAAGATAGGGTCTCCCAGGTCAATGCCTTGCTGGGCCGCCAGCTCTCCGGCGATGAGGTGGAGGCTCTGCGCCAGATCCTGCACGGCTACAAGAAGGGCAAGGTGGAAGGAGACGATCTGGTGGGTGAGATCGCTGCCGCATTAGGCGCTCATGATGCCCTCATTTCCACCGTTTTGGAGAAGGTCTTTCCCGAGTTCCGGGAGCTGAAGGCCGAGGCCACGGCCCGCACATTGAGAAGCCATATGACCTCGGGCTGGTTTATCTCCCTCTCTCACCTTCACCATCGCAGCCCCCTTCCACTGAGGCTCTTCTCCGTGGACCGCTGCTTCCGCCGGGAGCAGGCGGAGGATGCGGCAAGGCTGATGAGCTACTACTCGGCCAGCTGTGTGATCATGGACGAGGATGTGAGCGTGGAGGACGGCAAGGCGGTGGCGGACGGACTTCTCAGCCAGTTCGGATTCGAGAAGTTCCAGTTCCGGCCGGACGAGAAAAGGAGCAAGTACTACACTCCCGAAACCCAGATCGAGGTATTTGCCTATCATCCCGGCCTGGTGGGCTCGGCTACCAAGTACAGCAGCGGCTGGGTGGAGGTGGCCACGTTCGGAATTTACTCGCCGACGGCTCTTTCCCAGTACGACATACCTTATCCGGTGATGAACCTGGGCCTGGGAGTGGAGAGGCTGGCCATGATTTTGCATAACTCCCAGGATCTGCGGGCTTTGTCTTATCCCCAGTTCCAGACGGAGTGGTCTCTTTCCGCCCGGGAGATGGCCCAGATGATCGGCGTCGAGAAGAGCCCGGCCACTCCCGCCGGCCAGGAGATAGCCGAGGCAGTGGTGGCTGTATGCGTCGAGCATGGAGATGCCCCCTCCCCCTGCGCCTTTGTCGCGTGGGAGGGTGAGCTCTTCGGCAGGAGGGTCCGGGTTTCTGTGGTCGAGCCGGAGGAGAACACCAAGCTCTGCGGCCCCGCGGCTCAAAATGAGATCGTGGTCTACAAGCAGAACATCATGGGCATACCCAGAACCAGCCGCTGGGAGGAGGCCTTTGCCGAGGGAGTCTCCACCGGAATCAGGTACATCGATGCCTTTGCCGCCCTGGCGGCCCATGAGATAGAGGCAGCGGCCATGGCCGGAAGGGAATCTGAGACGCGGGCAAGGATAGTGAGAGCGCCGGGGGACATCAACATCAAGATTTCACCTGCTTTAGAGAGATTCATCACCAGCTACAAGCACAAGATGGACCTGAGAGGGCCGGTATTCGCCACGGTCAAGAGCGAGATATTGCCCTGATTAAGCTAGAGGAGATCATGAAGGACGCATCAGCTAATCAGACCGCAAAAAAGGCGGCGGGCGAGGCGGCAGCGGATCTGGTCAAAAGCGGCATGGTTGTAGGCCTGGGAACCGGCTCCACAGTGGCCTGGACCATCAAGCGGCTGGGAGAGAGGATAAGGGAGGAGGGGCTGGAATTTCTGGGCATTCCCACCTCCTTCCAGGCAGAGAGCCTGGCCATAGAATGCGGCATCCGGCTTAGCACGCTTAGCCAGCATCCGGTTCTGGATCTGGCCATAGACGGGGCGGACCAGGTAGATGAAAGGCTCTATGTCATCAAGGGCGGCGGCGCAGCCCACACCAGGGAGAAGGTGGTGGCCTGCTCGGCGCGGCAGTTTGTGATTGTGGCTGACGAGAGCAAGTATGTGAAGCATCTGACCCACCCGGTCCCTGTGGAAGCTCTGCCCTTTGCCCTGCGGCTGGTTGAGAAGAAGCTCCTGGAGCTGGGAGGAAGACCGGTCCTGCGATTGGGAAAGATGAAGGACGGGCCGGTGATCACCGATAATGGCAACTTCGTTTTGGATGTGGACTTCGGAAGTATTGAGGAGCCGGTGGAGCTTGGGGCAAGGATGAGCCGGATTCCGGGCCTGGTGGAGCACGGCATTTTCGAGAACCTTGACGAGCTGTTTCTGGCCAGGGAAAGCGGTCTGGAGAGAATCAGAAGAGAGGAGTAAAGGAGAGAATGTTCATCTGGAAGGCCGTCAGTGTCAGATATCGGTGCAAACATAACGGACCTCTTCTGCCGGTATTGGCAAGAGGGGCTCTTCTCAGGAGCATGGAACTATCTTGACATAATCAGAAATCCTCATCTTTAATTTTAAATAATTTCTT